>NZ_JBHUUV010000008.1:65592-280797 GCF_042670885.1 Streptomyces sp. NPDC057136 | reverse complement strand
GTACAGGACAGGGTGCGGATCAAGGTTCCCGGCATGGCGGCAGTCAGCAGGGGCATCGTGCTGGGGCGCCAAACCACCGCGCGGCGCCGACTTCACGCCAGAGCACACCGCTGGGCTACACCCGGTCGAGTTGGCCGTCGCAGGCTGGAAAGTCGTACTGCCCGTCCAACGACACCTTCGCGCTCGGCTCCGGGCTTTCGGAACCGGTGCCGGCTCCACTTTCCTGGCACGGCCCCGCCCGTGGTTGTGCATAGCCAGCCTGGCCCCAATACCCCACCCACGTCAGGAGATCCGAGAAACAGTGCCAAGCCGTTGCCTCGTCCGCTCCCCGGCGCGTCAAGTGGTCTCGCCGCACTGTCGGCGGGCCGCAGGCCGACCAGGTGCCGCCGTACGAACCGCCGGTCCGAAGACGCCCAGTTGGACCACCAGGTGTCCGCGCCGGCAAGACCCCCTCCTGCCCTGTCATTGGCATGCCATACGCTGCCCCAGGCAGCCGCGACCCGCACGTCACAGCGACCCGGATCGTGGTCACGTTCGTGTGTTGCGCGGCGGTCTCAACTTCCCGGTAACGAACCGGGCTTGCATGTGGGGGTTACAACACTGTGCGTACGCGCAACATCTCGATCGCGACGACGCTCGCGGTTCTCTTCGGTTCGGTGGCACTGAGCGTTGCCGCGGCCGGGCCCGCCTCGGCCGTCTCCGTCACCATCGGCTCGCCCGGAGGCATGGTCGTGAGCGGAACACTGGGGCGGGTCTTCGTCGGCAACGACTCGACCGGGTCGATCATCGCCGCCGACTACAGCGGCAACCGCGTCGACTCCGTGAGCGGCATCAACGGAGTCTTCGACCTGGCCCTGTCCGACGACGGCACCACTTTGTACGCGGCAGCGCGGGGCAGCCACGAGATCGTGGTCCTGGACGCGGCCACTCTGGACGTCGAAGCCCGCTACCCCGTGGCCACCAGCATCGGCCCGCTGCGGGTGGAGTTCACCGGCGGGAAGGTCTGGTTCACCTACGAGGACCCGTCGGACGGCTACGGGAACCTCGGTTCGATCGACCCGGCGGTGGACCCGGCCGACGGGACCGACCCGATGGCGCTCAGGCAGCTCCCGCACGAGGCCCTGGCAATCGAGGGCGGCGCGCACCTCGACACCGACCCGTCCGCACCCGGGCTGCTGGCCATCGGTGCGACCGACTTCTACGACATGACCACGGACCTGATGGCCGTCATCGACGTCTCCGGCGCCACACCGCAGCTCACCGCCTGGCACGACGGTGGCTACTCGCTGAACTACGTGAGCGACATCGACCTCGTGCCCGGTGCCGCGCAGGTGCTGGTCGACGGCACGCAGCGGAACGCATACGCGGGCGGGACTTTCACGGCTGCCGGCGCCTACCCGGCGGGACAGAGCGCGGACATCGCCCCCAACGGCCTGGTGGCCCAGGTCAGCGAGACGAACGTGTCGGTCTACCGTCCGGGCGCTACCACGCCGATCCGGACGTACGCCGTGGACGCGCCCGTCCTGGCCTGGGCTCCGGACTCCTCCCGCATCTTCGCTCTCGTCTCGTCACCGGGCGGCTACGTCCTCAAGACGCTCACCGACCCGGCGAAGAGCGTGCCGACCTTGACGGTAAACGCCCCGGCCACCGCCACCCGCGCCAAGGATCTCACCGTCGGCGGCAAGGTCTCCGCCACGGTGCCCCTTCCGGCCGGTGCCAGGCTCCAGGTAACCCGTACCGACGTGGAGAGCCCCGCCGGGAAGGCGCTGCCGGCCGTCGCGGTGAGGACGGACGGCACGTACTCCTTCACCGACACCCCGCCGGCCGGCGGCACCGTCACCTACAAGGTCGCCTACGCCGGCGGCACCGACCACACCCCGGTCAGCGGCACCGACCAGGTCGCGGTCTCCCGTGCGGCCACCACGCTCACCTTGAACAAGAACGGCAACCTCTACAACTACGGTACCGACGTCTCCTTCACCGCCCACCTCGCGACCACGTACAAGAACCGCACGGTCGAGATCTGGGCCAACCCCTACGGCGCCGACAAGCCCAACAAGCTACTCAGGACCGCGACGGTCAACTCCAGCGGCAACATCTCCGCAACCGTCGACATGACCCGGGACACGGTCGTCTCGGCGGTCTTCAAGGGCGACGCCCGCTACAAGCCCAAGGCGGTCACGTCCACCGCTTACGCCCGGGTGAAGGTTGCCACCGCCGTCTCCAAGTACTACAAGACGGCCAAGATCGGATCGAAGTCGTACTACTGGTTCCACAAGAGCACCAACCCGCTGCTCACGACGACCATGACCTACTACCCGGGCCGTAAGCAGCGCTTCGACCTTCAGGTCCACTACAACGGCGCCTGGCACTCCGGCGGCTCTCGGTACTTCGCCCTCGGCACGAACGGGAAGTCGGCGATCAGCCTCGGGGCACCCGGCGAGTCCGGGATCCGGGCGCGGACGCGGTCCGTCTACGTCAACGGCACGTCCGGCGACAACGTCAACTCGACCACTTACGGCGCCTGGAAGTACCTGTACTTCTCCAAGTAGCCCTCGCCAGGGAACGCGTCGGCCGGCCCCGGGGCGGGCCCAACCGCCTTCCGGTTGCCTGCCTTCCCGGGCCGGCCGTCGCGCTGCCGACCCGTGAGCGGATCACGTCCGCCACGGCCGACACCACCCGAGTCCCACGGCCGCCGGCGCCGCCGCCCGGCCAAGGGGGGCAGGGAGCTCGCCGCCCGGGGCGGCCCCGGACCCGGGCAGCGCCACGCCGCCGCCCGCTCGGACCGTCGCGAACTCTGGCAGCGCATGGTCACTGACCCCGACGCCCTCGCTGACCCGCCCACCGTGCGAGCTTGAGCGGCTGACGGACCCGATCTCGACCCGCCGGCCGTCAGGCTCGGCAGCGGTTGTCCGGAGTGGCGAACGCGCGGTCAGGAGGTCAGCCCGGACGGCGGACTGGACGGCACCCGAAGAGCGGAGCCGGGCCGGAAAAGGTGACCTGATCTGTCACCTTTGGCGTGGACGATGAAGACATGAGTAACGACAGCTCCTCCCGGCCGTCAGGACGGACAGTCGTCGTTGTTCGATACGCCCTATTTGGTGGAGGAGTGGGGACTGCCGTCCCCACTCGTCTTGCTGTCGGGCGATGGGCATTGCTGGATCGCACTCGATTACAGGGTCTGCGGCCGGCAGGGTGAGCCGTCGGTAACGTGGTTCGATACGGACGGAGACTCGGAACTCGCCCTGGCTGCGGACTTCAGAGCATTCGTGGAGGGCCTCACCTCTGCCGAGACCTTCGACGTCGGCGGCCCGGACGACGATCCTCTAGCCCACTGACCTGGAGCGACTGACCCACTCTTCAGCTCACGACTCGGTCTCGGCCGCCCGCAGAGCGACCCAGTCCCCGACCGCGAGCCCGCTGTCGACCAGGTCCGCGTCGGTCCCGATGATGACCACCGGGGCGATCCCCCGGCCAGCAGTAGCATTGGCACATCGGAGGCGTCCCGCCCGGCGAGAACCTCATCTTCATCTGGTCGGCGAAGTGATTCGAAGCGAGCTGCCTAGACCCATCCCTCGTCGAGGTAGATCGTCCAGGTGTCTCCCACTGCCTTGTTCATTTCGACCAAGGACGCAACGTCCGCGATGACTGAGTCTTTTCCAACCTGACGGTGTGGACGGGTGGTTGGCGGGCTGTACGAACTGACGAAGCTCCTGGTAGACGGGTTCACGACCAAGATCACCCGTGCCGACCAGGAGCTTCGTGTGCTTGTCTACCCATCGGCGATCGATCTGTCCAGCGATCACCTGCGCAACCTCGCTCAGCACTTGGCTGCTCGCCGTCGCGAGATCGGCACCCGATGGCGGCGCATCACGCCGGGCCGTCAGGCCCTGTTGGTCCTGGCCCACCTGCGCTGCGGCGACACCTACGCCCAGCTCGCCGCCGGGTTCGGCATCGGAATCGCTACGGTCTTCCGCTACATCCGCGAGGCGATAGATGTCCTGGCCGCGCTCGCGCCGACCCTGGCCGAGGTCATGCGGACCGCGAGCCGGCTGGCCTTCGTGATCCTCGACGGGACGCTCCTGCCGATCGACCGGATTGCCGCCGACACCCCGTACTACTCCGGCAAACATAAACGCCACGGCATGAACGTCCAGGTCCTGACCGACCCGTTCGGACGGCTGGTGTGGGCCTCGCCTGCGCTTCCAGGTTCCACGCACGACCTGACCGCCGCCCGTACTCACGGCATCGTCGAGGCACTCACCGATGCGCGGCTCAAGTGCTGGGCGGACAAGGCGTACCAAGGAGCCGGCGGACCCGTCCGAGTCCCGTTCCGGGGCCGCCGCCTGAAGAGATGGAAGCGCCGTCACAACAGCAGCCACGCCAAGATCCGCTGCCTCGGCGAGCAGGCCATGGCGACTCTCAAGGGCTGGCGCCTCCTGCGGAATCTCCGCTGCAGCACAAACCGGATCACCGACATCGTGAAGGCCGTCCTCGTCCTTCATCACGCATCAGCATGAGGTTGGAAAAGGCTCAGTGCACGCCCGGCTCACGGGGCGAGTGACTCCGGCTGTGCCGCTGACAGAAGGAGTGTCACTCGGCATCGACGCAGGTGCGGTCCGACTCGACGGCGGCAACCGCGGTGCGCAGGTCGTCGAGCGCATGACCGAGCCGGGGATCGGCGAGTTCATAGTGGGTGCGCCGGCCATCGGGAACCGCGACGACCAGGCCGCAGTCGCGCAGACAGGCCAGATGGTTCGACAGCCGGGTGCGGGAGACCCCGATCCGATCGGCGAGGTCGGACGGATAGGCGGGGGCATCCCGCAGGGCCAGCAGCAGCTGGCAGCGGATCGGGCCAGCGAGAGCACGGCCGCAGCGTGCGAGCACTTCGACCTCGGGAGCGATGGTCAGCACGCTCTCACAGTACAGCTCATCCTGAATTCAGCGAACCGTGGACTATGGGTGCGGCGTGACCCTGCGCGGCCACCATCCGCCTCGCACCCGCCGCTCTGGCCTAATCGGTGGGTCACGGCCAGGGTTCTGTTGAATCCTGGCGTCTTCACCCCGCCGTACGGCGGGGCACTCGGCTACCCGTTGTCGGAACGCACTGGAGATTTCAGTACCGCAAGATTCATTTCAGTGTGTTCTTCAGTGCCGCACGAAAGGCTTCAGTCCGAGTCACTGACGGTCACGCAGCTGCGTCCAGGCGCGTGGGGATCGTCCTGAGGTCCTCGACGGCAAGCCCCGTAGGGGGTGAGGTCCGCGGTGCAGGTCATGGCTGGCGGAGTTCCATCGCGATGGCATCACGGAGTAGCTCGTGGGCGCGCTGGAGCGGTGTGGTCCCGCTCAGCCATCGTCCGCTCAGGCCCTCGACCAGGGCGGTGAGACGTTCGGCAGCGGCACTCGGGGCGATCTCGGGGCTGGCCAGACCGGCAGCTTGGGCCTGGCGCACTAGGTGTGCGAGGTCCTCAACCCATTCTCTGGTCGAGGTGGCGAGCTGTTCCCGCAGGTCCAGGTCGAAGATTGCGGTGGCGCGGAACTCGCCCCAGGCCGCACTGTTCTCCCTGACCTGGGGGGCGTCCTGCAGTTCCAGGAGCAGCATTTCGGTGAGTTGGGTACGCGGATCGTCGGAGCGGTCCAGGGCGGCGTCGGTGTAGCGCACGGCGCGCTGGTTGATGAACTCCAGCGTGCGGCGCAGCAGCCCGGTGCGGTCCTTGAAGTGGTAGTAGATCAGTGCGGTCGAGACGCCGGCCTCTGCGGAGACTTCCTCGACGCGCAGCCCGCGCACGCCGCGTCGGGCGATCAGTCGGGCTGCGGCTTCGAGGATTTGGGTGGGCCTGTCCGGCATCGAGTGCTCCCAAAGCCTGAAGGATCAACATGTGACTGGGTCTGATCATGCCCTACTATCGCACTGACCAAATTTTCAGTCAGGGGGGTTGGATCGTGCGAATGAGCAGACGTCAGACCCTGCAGGCAGGGGCTCTGGCCGCCTTCGGTGTGGCGTTGAGTGCCTGCAACACCCAGGACAGCAGCCGCTCAGCGCAGGGCAGAGGGGCGATGTCGGCCGGGGGGTGGCGGATGCCCGACGAGGCGCACCCCCACGAGCTGACCTACATGTCATGGCCCACCCGGCAGATCTGGAAGTCGGACATCTACGGCGTGCGTGAGGACATCGCGCGGATCGCGCGGACGATTGCCGAGTTCGAGCCGGTGGTCCTCCTGGCCAATGACCAGGATGTGAAGGCAGCTCGGAAGGCCTGCGGCTCCGGGGTGGAGGTCGTACCGATTGCGGTGGACGACCTGTGGATGCGCGACATCGGGCCGACTGTCGTGCTCGGGCCCGATGGCATCGCCGGAGTCGACCTCAACTTCAACGGCTGGGGCAACAAGAAGGCCCACGGCCGCGACAGCCAGGTCGCAGAGGCGATCCTGGACGACGAGCACATCACCAGGATCAAGGCGCCGATCATCGGTGAAGGCGGCTCGATCGAGGTCGACGGCAAGGGCACCCTTTTGGCGACCGAGAGTTCTCTGGTCAACGGGAATCGCAATCCCGGCAAATCCCGCGACGACATCGAGAAGGCGCTCAAGGATCTTTTCGGCATCACCACGGTGATCTGGGTGGACGGCGTCAGGGGCAAGGACATCACGGACTACCACATCGATGCTCTGGCGCGGTTTTCCGAACCCGGCGTCGTGGTCATGAGCACACCGGACGAGGAGGCCCCCCGGGACGTCTGGACCGACGCCTACGATCAGGCCAGGAAGGTACTGGACAGGGCCGTGGATGCCAGGGGCAAGCGGCTCGAAATCGTCGAGCTGCCCGAACCGGTCGACATCGGCCGCCGCGGGGACGGGTTCCTGGCCAGCTACGTGAACTACTACGTGGTCAACGGTGGGGTCATCATGCCCGGCTTCGGCGACAAGAAGGCCGATAGCGATGCCACGTCCATCGTGCGCGATCTGTACCCGGGGCGGAAGGTCATACAACTGCCCGTCGACACCCTCGGCGAGGGAGGAGGCGGCATCCACTGCTCCACCCAGCAACTCCCCAAACCGGCGGGGCAAGCGCTTCGGCGAGGTGGCGGGCGATGAACAACAAGCCCTCGCCGCCCGGTGCCCCATACAAGCGAACGGTGTCGGCCCATGCCAGGTACGGCAGGTACTGCACGGTGTCCTCCAGCCGTGCCTGTACCCAGTGCTTGGCCGAGCTCCGTGTGTGGCCACAAGGCCGTAACGGTGCTTGGCGCTCCGTGCGGACCTCGCCAAACTGAAATCTTTCGTGCGGCAAACTAGTACTCCAGCTGTAGATCGCTCTTGGCTGGTGGCGGCTATGTTCTCCGTGGTTTGCGTGGCCTGGCCCAGCTGCCGTGCGGCCGGTTTCGTTCCTGGGCCAGCGTCGCGGCGTCGAATTGGGTCTTGCTGGTCACTGCTCGTGGTTCAGGTACGAGCGTGGTCGCAGTCGATCGCCACGGGACAGCCGAGGCCCAGCCGACCAGGGGCATGGTCTCGTCGTAGTGCGGAGCGAACTGCGCGACGATGATGGTGGGCATCTGATAGTTCAGGCTGCGGACGTGTTCGATGAACGCGCCGGGCAGCGAAACATGGTGCGTTTCCACGTAGTGCGGGAAGTCCTGGCGCCACAGCCAGGAACCGTCGGTCACCAGGGAAGAGCACCCCGCAGAGTGCCGGTGGGCGCTCCCGGTGATGACGTCACGTCCGCCTTCCATGACGTCGATGAGGGCGTGGCCGGCGTCCAGGTAGGCCACCAGGTCCATCTCATCCGGCTCACCGACAGGCTGGACGCCATCGCGTATCGATCCGTTCGGCTGGCCGCAGCGGTTGTCCAGTTCGTCGTAGAAGCCCAGCAATCCCAGCACTGCGTCTCCTTCGACGAGCCTTTCCATCCCGCTGGCACTCGTAGACGCGGCCACCGTTGATCATCGGCGTGTGAAGACAAACGATCACGCGGTGGCCGCAGGCCACAGCGTAGACGCTGCCCACTGGCAGGAAGCGTTCGAGGGCCTGATGGACCGCATCGCAGGCAGGTTCGCCCGGGTCGAACCCCGTCGCCGAATACGGCACCTGGTGCTGGGACTGCTCGCGGACCTGCCGCAGAAGAACTGCTGGACCATCGCCGAATGGGCCGGGGAGGCGACCCCCGACGCCATGCAGCACCTACTGAGCCGTGCCAAGTGGGACGCCGATGCCGTCCGTGAAGACCTACGCGCCTACGTGGTCGAGCACCTGCACGACGACCAGGCAGTACTCGTGGTCGACGAGACCGGCGACGTGAAGAAGGGCACCGACACTGTCGGTGCTCAGCGCCAGTACACCGGCACCGCGGGCCGAATCGAGAATTCCCAAGTCGCCGTCTACCTCGCCTACGCAGGCCGGCGCGGACACGCCGCACTGGACCGGGAGCTGTACATCCCGCGCTCGTGGAACGACCAGCCCGACCGCTGCCAGGCGGCCGGACTCAACCCGGACACCGCGTTCGCCACCAAGCCCGAACTGGCCGTCCGCATGATCACCCGCTTCCTGGACTCCGGCCACCACGCCCCCTGGGTGGCCGGAGACGAGGTCTACGGCGGCAACCCCACACTGCGCGCCGCCCTGGAGGAACGCGCCACCGGATACGTCCTGGCAGTGGCCCGCACCCACGAGGTCACCACCGGCGCCGGGAAATTCCGCGCGGACACCTTAGCCAACAAGCTCCCCAAGCGGGCCTGGCAGAAGCTGTCCGCCGGAGCCGGAGCCAAGGGGCACCGCTTCTACGACTGGGCCCACATCGACCTGCCCAGCACCGCATCCGGCCACCGCCACCTGCTGATCCGCCGCAACCGCACCACCGGCGAACTCGCCTACTACCGCTGCTACTCACCCCAATCGGTACCCCTGGCAGCCCTGGTGCGGGTGGCGGGATCCAGATGGAGGGTCGAAGAGACGTTCCAGTCCGGAAAGGGCCTGGCCGGCCTGGACGAGCACCAGCTCCGCCGCTATACGTCCTGGTCCCGCTGGGTCACCCTCGCCATGCTCGCCCATGCCTTCCTGGCCGTCGTCCGCGCCGACGAGCACCGACTCCGTCCCGGGCCTGACGACCTGATACCGCTGACGTGCAACGAAATCCAGCGACTCTTTATAGCTCTCGTCGCCGGACCCGTCCACGAGGCCGGCCACTGGCTTCGCTGGTCCCACTGGAGGCGTCGTCATCAAGCCCGTTCCCAGCTCAGCCACTACAAACGCCAAGCGGCGACCCAAGCGTGATCGTGATCTACAGCTGGAGTACTAGGTTGAAGCCTCCGCACGAAATATTTCAGTCCGCAGGTCATCAGGCTGTCAACTGAAATATTTCGTGCCGTCCGACACCGGTTGTGACCGCCTTCGTCACCCTCATCGAACACGCCATCCCGCGCAAGGAGACACCGCCAGCCAAACTGTGGTGCCTTTCAGTCGGGTCGCCTGCCTCGCGGCAGGAGTCCGCCTTTGGCTTGCTGAGGCTTGGCCATGACACCTCGGCAGGCAAGGAGTGCCGCCGACGGTCGTCTCTAAGCTTGACGATTATCGTCCGAACTCTCACGGGGAGGCTCATCCTTGGTGCCCATCCCGGCAGAGACCACGTCTCATGCCAGACGGGTCACACCGGGGCATACACAAAGTTCAGGACAGGATGCGAGACAGCCATCGGACGGAGATCGAGAGGCTGTTGTCTCGCGCTGTGGAGGAGGCACAGTGCTCCGCTGAGCGGACAGACGCGGGCGGGCTGCTCTCGCGGAAGCCGGGGCACGCTCGACGCGATGGGGCAGGCCGCCGCCGAGGAGTGCGCCGCGTACACCCCTGGGCGGGACTGCGATCAAAGGGTGTCCTGGTCGGCCGCGTCCAGTGCCGCGGCCAGGCTCCGGGGGCGCATGTCCGTCCACTTCTGCTCGATGTGGTCCAGGCATGCGCGGCGGCTGTCCGGGCCGTGCGCGATGCTCCAACCAGCGGGCACAGCAAAGCTGTTCGGCCAAAGCGAGCGCTGGTCCTCGTCGTTGCGCAGGACGAGGAAGGTGCCGTCCTCGTCGTCGAAGGGGCTGCTCATGGAGGTCTCCAGGGGTGGTCGGGTTCAGGTCATCGCGACGAGTATGCGGCGCTCACCCGTGAAGGGCTCGCGGCCGTGCGCCATCCGCAGATTACTGACGAGCATGATGTCGCCCTGCCGCCAGGGCAGTGCGAGCGAGGCGCGGTCGTAGGCGGTGCGGACCGCCTCCAGGTCGGCGTCGGAGATCGGACTGCCGTCGCCAAAAAGAGCGTTGCGGGGCAGGCCGTCCTGGCCGTACGTCTCCAGGAGCACCTGACGCAGGTCCGGCTCCAGGCTGGAGAGATGGAACAGGTGCGCCTGGTTGAACCACACCTCGGCGCCGGTGCCCGGGTCGACCGCGGTCGCCGGGCGGTGGTGGCGGGTGTGCAGGACGTCGCCCTCCCAGGAGAACTCCTGGCCGTGCGTGCGGCAGTGCCGCTCGACGTCGGCGCGGTCCTCGGTCTGGAACGCCTCCTGCCAGCTCAGCCCCATCTCGGCGCGGAACGTACGGGTGTAGACGACCCCCTTGGAAAACCGTTCCCTGACGTCGGGCGGGACGAGGTCGAGGACAGCGCGGCTGTCGGCGATCGGCGTGGCCCCGCCGGTGCCCGGCGCGGTGTGGCAGAAGAAATACACCGTGGACGGCCAACTCACGGCGTACGAACTCTCGTTGTGCATCGGGATGAACTGGTCGGCCGGGTACTCGGTCGAGGTGTAGATGTTCCCCTTGACCACGCTGCGCGGGGTGGACCGCTCGGTGTAGCGCAGCAGGTCGCCGCCGACGGACCCGACGACGTCGTGGAAGCCGTCGACGCCGTCGCCGCCAGCGGTCAGGCCGTGCAGCAGGATCAGCCCGTCGGCGGCGAGGCGCTCGCGCAGCTGCGGGCCGTGGGTCCGCACCCAGTCGGGGCCCGCGTCGCCAAGCGGCCCCAGGTCGTACTCGGTTCCGATGGTGAGGCCCTCGCCGTGGGGTCGCGGGGTGATCCCGCCGAGGGGGGTGAGCGCTACGGACCTGGTCACTGGGGCGCTCCTTCGGCGATGAGCGGGGCGGCGTCAGGCTGGGCCGCGAGGATGCGGCGCACCGTGCGTTCGCGCAGGACGGTGGTGAGTTCGAGGCGGAGCCCGGCCCTGCGGGCACCGGCGACCAGCTTCAGCGCCGTGATGCTGCTGCCGCCTGATACCAGGAAGTCGGCGTCGGCACCGATCTCCGGGACGCCGAGGGCATGCGCCATCAGCTCGCACAGCAGGGTCTCGGCAGGGCTGCGTACGCGCAACTCGGTCTCTTCTGTGGGGGGTTCGGGCAGGGCGGCCCGGTCCAGCTTCCCATTGGGGGTGAGCGGCAGTTCGGGTACGGCGACGAACGCCACCGGCACCATGTACGGCGGCAGCGCCCCGGCCGCGTGCTGTGCCAGCGCGGCGGCGTCGGGCGAGGAGCCGGGGCCCGGCGCCACGTAGGCGACGAGCCGGCGGACGTCCGCCTCGCCGACGGCGACGACCGCGCAGTCCCGCACAGCCGCATGGCCGCGGAGCACAGCCTCGATCTCGCCGGGCTCGATCCGGTACCCGGAGATCTTCAGCTGCTCGTCCGCGCGCCCCAGGTACTCAAGGTCCCCGTCCGGGCGTTCGCGCACCAGGTCGCCGGTGCGGTACATCCGGGAGCCCTGGGCGGCGAACGGGTCCGGGACGAAGCGTTCGTCGGTCAGCTTCGCGCGCCCGAGGTAGCCGCGCGCCAACTGCTGCCCTGCGATGTGCAGTTCACCGATCACGCCCGGGGTGACCGGCTTCCCCTCCACGTCGAGCACGTACAGACGCGTACCCGCGAACGCCTGCCCGATGGGGACAGGACCTGGGTCCACGGCGTCGCCGGGCCGGACAACGTAGGCGCAGCAGCCGACAGTCGCCTCGGTGGGTCCGTACTCGTTGACGACGGTGACGTGGGGGTGCGCGGTGCGCCAGCGGCCGAGCGCGGAGCCGGTCAGCGCCTCACCGCCGATCACGAGCTGCCGGGTGGGCAGGCAGGAGTCCGGGAGCAGGCTCAGCAGGGGCAGGTGCGACGGGGTGACCTTCAGGAAGGTGGGGCGTGCCGCGGTGGCGGGCGGCGGCTGTTCGCCGGAGGCGATCGCTTTGAGGTCGAGGACATGGATCGCGCCGCCGCTTACGAGGGGACCCCACAGGCTGGTCACCGCCATGTCGAACGACACCGAGGAGTGCAGCACCGTCCGCCCGGCCAGCCCGTCGTAGTGCGCGCGGGCCTGCGCCAGGTAGGTGCCCAGCGCACCGTGCTCGACCAGCACGCCCTTGGGGCGGCCGCTGGAACCGGAGGTGTAGATCACGTAGGCCGGATCGTTGGCCCGCACCGGGGCCGCGTCGAACGGGGGGGCGGGCGCCAGCGCCTCGTCCAGGGTGAGGGTGCGCGCGTCGCCCGAGGGGCGCTCGGCCAGCACCAGCGCGGCGGCGCAGTCGCCGAGGACGTGCTGGATCCGGTCCTCCGGGTCGTCGGTGGCGAGCGGCACATAGCCCGCTCCCGTCAGCGCGACAGCGAGGAGCGCGGCGACCAGTTCGGGGCCGCGAGCCAGGCGCACCGCCACCAGCGTGCCCGGACCCGCGCCGCTTGCGGCCAGCGACCGGGCGATGCGCCCGGCGCGCAGCTCCAGATCGCGGTACGTCCATACTCTGTCGCCGTGGACGACGGCGTCGGCGTCGGGCGTCTGGGTGGCCTGGTTGAAGAAGGCATCTCGCAGGGCAAGGGTCATCGGCTCGCCTCGTGTTCGCGAAGGAGCGCGGCCAGAGCGGCGGCGACCTGCGGGGAGTTCAGCAGATCGGCGCGGGCGATGTCGAAGCCGTGCTCGGTGTCGGTGAAGTCGGCGCCCCGGTGCTCACGGGAGGTGAGCGAGGTGGCGGTGCGCCACTGCGGGGCGGGCGGCACGTCGAGCGCCGCCGTCAGATAGGCCAGGTAGGAGTGGAGTACGGTGGCCAGTTCGGCGGCGAGCGAGGCGTCTACGCCGAGGCGTTCGCACAGCAGGTCGCAGCCCTTGCGGTACAGGGCGGCGTACTGCTCGGCGACCGGGACCAGCGCGTTGGGGGCGTACGCCTGCCGGATCGCGGTCATCTCGGCCAGCAAACCGGCGCGTTCCTCGTCCGTGAGGACGTCCATGCCGTCGATCAGGCTGCGGAAGTCGCGGGTGAGCGTGGCGACGCCGGGTGCGCCCGGGTTGAACAGCACGACCTGTGGCCGGTGGCCCTCCCGCGCGGTGAGGGTATCGGCGAGGGCCGAGGCGAAGACGCTGCCCGCGCAGTAGCCGACGAGGGCCCGCACCGGCCGTCCCGCGAGGACCGTGTCGAGTCCCTCGGTCCACCAGCGCAGATGGTCGGCGCCGGTGGCGGCGGACCAGTTGCCGTCTGGGGTGGGCGGGACCGCGTGCCAGACCTCGACCGGGTCGGGGAGCAGGTCGCACAGGTGACGGAAGGTGGCCTCCTGGCGGCCCGTTCCGTAGAAGTCGACGGCGAGTACGACGCCGGGTGCGTCCCCTGTGCGGATGCGCGACCAGTTCGCCGCGTTCTTGGACACGATCGGTTCACTCCTCGGCTTCGACGGGTGTGGTGCGGTCGACGGGTTCGGCGGCGGCCGGTTCAAGGTTCCCGGCTTCGAGGACCAGGGTCCGGCGGCGCAGGACGGTCATGACGGCGATCGCGGCGGCCACGGCGAACGCGGCGGTGACGGTGAGGGCGGGCCCCTGGGAGTCGAGCAGCATGCCGGCGGCGGCGCTGCCTGCGGCGAACCCTCCGTTGTTGGCCGTGGACACCCAGGTGTTGGCCTCGGTCGGCGCGGTCCTCGACGCCGTCACCAGGTCGTTGACCAGCAGGTAGGCGGTGATGAACAGCGGGGCGAGACACAGCCCCACGAGGAAGGCGAACACCCCGGCCGGCACTGGACTCTCGGTCAGGCACAGCGGTAGCACCGTCAGCGTGAACCCGGTGACGAGCACAGTGAACCGCTGCGCCGGTGTCGAGCGCCAGCCAATCCGCCCGTAGGTGAGGCCGCCGACCGCGCTGCCCGCCGACAGTAGTGCCAGCAGGACGCCGCCGGCGTTGGGCGAGCCCGCGTGGTCGGCGATGAACGGGAGCGCGACCTGGAGCACCCCGACGACCAGGCCGACCCCGCCGAAGGACAGCACGATCGTGCGCATCCCGGGCAGGGCCATGGGCCGGCCGTGCGGCTGTTCCTCGTCGGGCGTGTCCGAGGCGGGGGCAGCGGCGGTTGCTGCGGATAGCACGAAGCAGACGGTACCGGCCGCGATCAGCGCCATGACCGTGATCATCGAAGCAAGCGGCGCGGCGACCGCGATCAGACCGCCCGCCAGCAGCGGCCCCATGGTGAACACCATTCCTCGGTGACCGAGTCGAGGGCGTAGGCGGTGTGCAGGAGGGGCTGACGGCCGTGCAGGATCTTCGCCCACAGGACGCGCATTGTCGGCCCGAGTGGCGGCGCGAACACTCCCGCGACCGCGGCGGCGCCGAGCAGCGCCGCGGTGGGCGCTCCCGCCTCGGCCAGCGTGATCAGCGCGGCGAGCCCCAGCAGATAGGGAACGGTCAGCCAGATCAGTCCGGTTCGTGAGCCCTTGCGGTCGATCAGTCGGGCGCGGGCGGGCGCGAACAGGGTAAGCGTGGCCGACAGCGCCCCGGAGGTGAGTCCGGCGACAGCGAAGGACCCCGTCGCGTCGCGGACCGACAGCAGCAGCGACAGCGGCAGCACGGCGAAGGACATGCGGGCCAGGCAGCTACCGAGAAGCGGCATGCGCGCCTCGCGTACGGCCAGCACTGCGAGGTAAGTCGGTTTTGCGTCGACGTGCGTGGTCATGCCACCACCGCTTCTAGGTCCGCGGCGACGCGGGCGAGGACGGCCGCCCGGTCGGTCTCCACGAAGTAGTGGCCGCCGGGCAGGACGACGACCTCGCAGTCGCGTGCGGTGCACGCGCGCCAGTCCAGGGTGGTCCGCCAGTCGGTCCCGTCGTCGCTGGCGCCGATGTAGACCTTCAGCGGCAGGTCGAGCCTGGGGGGCCGCGGGCGGTGGTAGCGGTCGCCGGCCGCGATGTCGGCGACCAGGGTGGGCAGCACCGCTTGCATGAGTTCCTCGTCCAACAGGGCGTTGTCCCAGGGACGTTCGTCCCGCAGGGTGGCGGCCAGCTCGTCCTCGGTCGCGGGGGAGGCGTCGCCCGGCGCGACATGCGGAGGGCGGCAAGCCGCGGCGATGAGCAGGCTCGGGGTGCGGCCCCGCGCCTGGAGCCGCGCCGACAGTTCGTATCCCAGTAGTGCGCCCATGCTGTGGCCGAGGACGACGGTGGGAAGGTCGCTGGGCGGCAGCGCCGCGCACAGCTGCTCGGCGGTCTCCTCCAGGGTGGCCAGGGGCGGTTCGGCGAACCGGTCGCCGCGGCCCGGCAGATGCGCGGCGAGCAGTTCCACGCCGGAGGGCAGTGCGGCTGCCCAATCCTTGAAGACGGCGGCGGTGCCGCCCGCGTACGGCAGCGCGCACAGCCGCACCCGGGGCGGGCCGTCGCAGCCGCCGCTGTACCAGGGGTTGATGCGGGTTAGGGGGAAGTCCATGGTGGCCGTTCCTCACACCAGCAGCGAGGTGGCCGACTGCCGGGCGGACCGGGAGCGGCGCAGATCGCGGGTGATGTTGACGCGCTTGAGCCAGCGGTCGCGGCCGTCGTAGGCGGCGGCGAACGGCTTGCGGCCGTGTACGGCCTGGTAGTTGTCGACTAGCAGCAGCGAGCCCGCGTCCAGGTCGACGTGCTGCAGCCCGTCCTCGATGAGCGCGGCGATGGTGTCGTAGGCCCGCTGGGCGGCCGCGTCCCCATGCACCGGGCTCATATAGGCGGGGTCGATCCGCAGATACGGGTTGTCGGGGGCGCCGAACAGCACCGCGATGCGCTCCGGGTCGTCGTCCATCTCGGCGATCGCCGCGAACCGTTCGGCGGACTGAGCACCCGCTGCGTTCTGCTCGGGGGTGTGCGAGGTGTCGGGGCGGATCAGATAGCGCGGTTCGAGGAGCGTGGCCCGGTCCTCGGGGGCAAGCCGGGATAGGTCAGGCCAGCCCAGGGTGGTCGCGGCACGCTGGTGGTTGCGCAGGCACAGCAGGCCCACGTAGTCGCAGCGCAGCGGGTGGAAGGCGTCCTCGGTGTGCCACAGCAGCTCGGTCTTGCTGCTGGAGCCCATCTGCTCGGTCTCCTCGCCGGGGATCGGCAGCACGTCGTGGACGAGCCGGCCGTTCTGCTGGGTGGCCCAGCCGAAGGCCTCGCCGAGCAGCGCCGCGTGCAGAAGGAGGAGCAGTTCCTGGTCCTGGGTCCGCTCGGGATCCGGAGTGGGTCGGGTCGCGGGGGTCGGGCCGATCTGGTCGTCGTCGATGCCGAAGCCCGTGACGACGAGGGCGCGCGGACTGTCGTAGAGCCGCATCCCGGTCAGTTCGGTGCGGATGCGCAGCGGCAGTTCCTGTGCGGCGAGCCGGGTGCGGTGCAGCAGCTCCACGGTGGAGTCGACCGGCACATTGGCCAGGGTGCGCAGCAGGTCGTCGACCTCGTCGTTCTCCTCATCGGTGAGGGCGACGGTACGCAGATGAAGGTCAGTCATGGCTCTCCTCGTCGAGGGCTGCCGCCAGCGCGGCGACGGTCTGCTCGCTCAGCAACTGCCGAACGGTCAGCTGGACGCCGGCCCGGCGGCACTGGGCGACGGCCCTGATGGCGAGGAGGGAGTCCCCGCCCAGGGTGAAAAAGTTGTCGTTTATGCCGACCTCGGGGAGGCCGAGCACCTGCGCCCAGGCGTCGGCCACGGTCCTTTCGAGGCCGGTGCGGGGCGCCGCGGCGGCGCTGTCGCTCTGCTTGGCGGTGCGGCCCGCGGTGACGAGCCCGCCGAGTGCGCCCCGGTCGAGCTTGCCGGTGCCGGTGCGGGGAAGCGCGGCCACCTCGACGATCCGCGCGGGCAGCAGATGGACGGGCAGCCGTTCAGCGAGCCAGGAACGCAGCCCGCCGGCGGCGGAACCCTCTTCGGTGGTACCACGATGTCGGGTCGGCGTGTTCGTCAGCCGGGCCGTCGGCGCGGGCGCGGGGTGGGGGACGAGCAGCGGACGGTCGTCGTGGGCGCCCTGCCGGACCAGCAGGACGTTCATCGCGCCCTGCGGGTCGGCGGCGGCCCAGCTGACGCTCACCCGGTAGGGGGTGGAGTCCGCCAGCGCCCACAGGTCCTCGGGGTCGACGGCCGTCGTGCGTACGGGCGCTTCGAGCAGTTCGTTGTCGCGGGTCAGCCGGTCGTTGGCGACGCCGCGCACGAGCAGGGCGTCCGGGCCCCCGTGGTCCAGGCGGGCGGACAGCGACCCGAGGTCGTACACCTGCTCGCCCCAGGTGACCACCTCCGCCTCCGGGGCGGCCGGGCAGTCGCCCACGTGCAGCACCACGTCGTAGCGGTACAGGCTCATCTCGTTGCGGTGCCGTCCCCTGCGGGGCAGGATCTCGACGCCGGTGACACGGGGCGAGCGGGCGGCGAGCGCGGTGAAATACTCGGGGGAGATGAGCAACTCGCTGTCCCGGTCGGCGAGTTCACCGGCAGCGCGGGCCACGTCCTGCGCCGATGCGCCGGGCTCGGCGTGGGCGAGGGCCTGGCGGGCGTAGAACTGCGGGGCGAGGACGAGGCTGCGTACGTCTCCTACGAAGATGCGCCCCTGATCGGCCGTGGCGTCGACGGTGCGGTCCAGGACGGCGTCGAGATAGTCGCGGTCGGGGAAGTACTGGACGACCGAGTTGATGACGACGAGGTCGGTCGACACGGCGTCGACGCCGGTGAAGTCGGTCGCCTCGCGGTGGTGCAGCCGCGCCTGGTGCGCTGGGCGGCGGCGCAGCCCGTCCCGGAGCCATTCCACGGCGGGCCGCGAGAAGTCGGTGCCGGTGTACTCGGCGACGTACGGCAGCAGCCGCCACATGAGCAGCCCGGTGCCGCAGCCGATTTCCAGGACGCGCTTGGCCGACCGGTCCAGAAGCCGGCCGACGGTGGTATCGACCCACTCCCGCATGTGCTCGGCGGGGATCGGCGCACCCGTGAGGCTGTCGTTCCAGCCCTTGATGTTGAAGGTGAGTTCGCCGTCGGCGGCGTCGATGTGGGTCGTCTCGAAGACGGTATTCCAGTCCTCGACCTGGGCATCCTGGTCGCTGTCGGTCGAACTGCCGTGCATGGCACGGGGGGCGAGGGCGACGAGGGCGATCAGCCGGGCAGCGCCGTTGTTGTCGGCGGCGACGGTGACGGCGGCTTCCTTGACGGTGGGGTGGTGGGTGAGGGCGGCTTCGATCTCGCCGGGTTCGATGCGGAAGCCGCGGAGTTTGATCTGGTCGTCGGTGCGGCCGAGGTATTCGAGGGTGCCGTCGGGGCGCCAGCGGGCGCGGTCGCCGGTGCGGTAGAGGCGGCTGCCGGGGGTGCTGCTGTACGGGTCGGCGATGAAGCGCTGGGCGGTGAGACCGGGGCGGTTGACGTAGCCGCGGGCAAGTCCCAGGCCGCCGAGGTAGATCTCCCCGGCGACACCGACGGGCACCGGCTGAAGGTGTGCGTCGAGGACGCGGAGGTGGACGTTGGGCAGCGGAGTGCCGATGACGGGGACATCGATGGGGCCGGGCAGATCGTGGCAGGTGGCGTCGACGGTCGCTTCGGTAGGGCCGTAGAGTTGAAACAGCGGGTACGCCCCTGGCCGCGCAGCGCCTGCCACAGCGACGGCGAGATCGCCTCACCGCCCACCATGACCATGGACGGCGCCCACGCTCCCTCCAACAGCCCCACGGAAATGAGAAGTTCGAGCTGCGACGACGTCGTGTCGATGACGTCGATCCGGTGCTTCTCGACGAACCGGACCAAGGCCGAGGGGTCGCGGCGCACGTCCTCGGACGCGATGAACAGCTCGTGACCGGCCAGCATCCAGCTCAGCTGCTCCATGGACGCGTCGAACGTGAACGGCGCGGTGTGCGTCGCGCGCAGCTTCCTGTCCCCGGGCGGCACACTGTCGGCCCCGGCGAGATACGGGTCGTGGCCGAGGAAGGTGGCCTGCAGGGTGCTGGTGAGGTGGTTCAGGGAGCGATGCTGGACGGCGACACCCTTCGGCGCGCCCGTCGAGCCGGACGTGTAGATGATGTACGCGGCCTGGTCGGGGCGGATGTGCGGGGCGGGCACCGGGCTGTCGGCCGCGGACTGCCGCGGATCGAGGTGGACGCGGCCGGGGCCTTCGGGCAGGTCGCGGTAATGACGATGGGGGCTGCGATGTCGTCCAGGACATAGGCGGTGCGGTCGGCGGGCCACTCCGGGTCCAGGGGGACATAGACGCCGCCCGCCCGCATCACGGCCAGCAGGGCGACAACACTGTCGGTGGAGCGAGGCAGACGGACCGCGACCGACGTCTCGGCCGTGATCCCGAGGTCCACCAACTTCCGTGTCAAGGCGTCCACATGGGCATCTAGCCCGGCGAAGGTCAGCGTGTCCTCGCCGCACGTCACCGCCCGCGCGTCCGGCGCCGCCCGCACCATCTCGGCGAACCGCTCCGGGACACTGCCCGGCCCGCCGAGCGCCGCCTCCCGCTGCCCGAACCCGCCCAGCAGCAGCCGCCGTTCGGCATCGTCGGACAGAGGCAGCTCGCCGATCGGGCGGCCCGGATCCGCAACGGCGGCGCCGAGCAGCGTCAGATAGTGGCCGACCAGCACGTCCATGCGGGCCCGGTCGAACAGGTCGGGGCAGTAGTTCAGGATCCCGCGGTAGGAGCCGTCGTCGGCCCGCTTGATGTCCAGGGACAGGTCGAACTGCGATACAGCCTCCCCGACCGGGTACCGCTCGACCTCCGCCCCGGGCAGGCCCGGCCGCGCCGCCGGCGTGTTCTGGAGCTGGAAGGTGACCTGCACGAGAGGGTTGTGGCTGAGGTCCCGTTCGGGCGCGAGCGTCTCGACCAGCGTCTCGAAGGGCAGGTCCTGATGGGCGAAGGCGCCCAGCGCGGCCTCGCGCACCTGCTCCAGGAGTTCCAGGAAGGACAGTCCGGGGGCGCAGGTCACGCGCAGGGGGAGCGTATTGACGAAGAAGCCGACGAGAGGCTCCGTCTCGGTGCGGGTGCGGCCCGCCGTTGGTACGCCGATCACGATGTCCTCGTGCCCGGCATGGCGCGCCAGCACCGTCTGGAAGGCGCCGAGCAGCGTCATGAACAGGGTGACGCCCTGCTCCCTGCCCAGTTCCTCCAGCTCGGCGACCAGCGCATCGGGCAGCGCGAACTCGACCGTCTCACCCCGCTCGGACTGCACGGCGGGACGCGGATGGTCGGTGGGTAGCCGCAGCACCGAGGGCGCACCGTCCAACGCCTGCTTCCAGTAGGCGAGTTGCTTCTCCTGGACGGACCCGGTCATCCAGGCGCGCTGCCACACGGCGAAGTCGGCGTACTGGACGTCCAGTCGGGGCAGTGCGGCCGGATCGCCGGTGACGCACTCCCGGTACAGGCGGCCGAGTTCGTCCATGAGCACACCCACGGACCAGGCGTCCGAGACGATGTGGTGCATGGTGACGACCAGCACATGCTCGTCGGCAGCCAGCCGCACCACCACCACGCGCATCAGCGCGCCGTCCACCAGCCGGAACGGGGTCTCGGCCTCCGCCGCCACCAGCCTGCGCGCCGACTTCTCCCGCTCGGCGGGCTCCAGCAGCGTCAGATCGACCCGCGTCAGTGTGGCCGCGCGCCGCGTGCCCGCCCCGTCGGCGGCGTCGATGACTTGGTACGGCACACCGTCCCGCTCGACGAACGCCGTCCGCAGCGTCTCGTGCCGCTCGACCAGCATCCGCAGTGCCCGCCGCAGCGCGTCCAGGTCGAGCCATCCCCGTAAGCGGAAGGCGTCGCACATCGTGTAGAAGGCACTGTCGGGCATCAACTGGTCCAGGAACCAAAGCCGTTGCTGCGCGAATGACAGCGGTAGCGGCGTGCAGCGCTCCACCGGCTCAAGCGCCACTTCCTCGTGGCCGTCCTGGCCGCCAGCCTGTTCGGCCCGCACCCAGGCCGCCAGTTCCTCGACCGTCGGCGCGTCGAACAGGGCCCGCAGCGGCAGCTCGACACCGAGCAGCTTGCGCAGGCGCGCCACCACCTGAACCGCCAGCAGCGACTTGCCGCCCAGGTCGAAGAAGCGGTCCCGTACGCCGACCCTGTCCACGCCAAGTACGGCGCACCAGACCTGCGCCACGACCTCCTCCACCACATCGCGCGGCGCCACACAGGTGACCGGCCGGTGTGTCACCTCATCGGCGTCCAGCACAAGACGATTGCCGGAGAGGAGCGGCACGATCAGGTGAAGAATCTCCGCCCCGACCGGAATCCCGGCGCCTGGATCGTCGATATAGCGCGCCAAATCGGCGTAGGAGACGACTGAAATGCCCAACTTTTCATCGGGGGGCGTCGTGTAAAGCACGTAGGCCATGCCGGGCACCGGCCGCTCGATGCGCCGCGGCGGGACAACGGGGGGTGTTGGCAGCTCGTCGTCTAGGAAACAGATGAGCCCGTCCCCTGTGAATTCGGGAGCGGCGGCACGGGTGGTGACGAGGACATCGGGGGCCGCGGCGGCGAATATCTCGCGCAGTCGCCCGGCCGGAGTGCCGGGGTCCGCGGGAAGGCACGCGGCACCCAGCTTGAGCACCGCACACAAGGTGGCGACGAGGTCGGGATCGCGCGGCAGGACCACCGCCACCAGCGCCGAAGGGCCGGCACCCGCGGCCGCCAGACGCGCAGAGATCAGCTCAGCCCGCCGATTCAGTTCCCCGTAATCGGTCGCGACTCCCTGATACAGAATCGCGCTCCGCTCTGGCGCGGTCATGGAATGCCGTTCGAAGCTGTCCGCCGCCGTTTTTCTCCCTACGGGCTCAGCGCCTTCATTCGTCAAGATGATCCCCCGCGCCGCCGGAAATTCGAAGCCCTCAGTTGGTCATTCAAAGCATCTGGGGTCACCTGCAGTCGTGATTCTTACAGTTGTAACGCGGCAGCAAGCGGTTTACAGCCAAGGCGTGACCTTAGAATATGCCGACATATCTCCCTAGTGTCCTGGTGCGGCCCGTGACCGGGCGGGCCGACGGGGCGGGTGAACCGGCTGGAATTCAGGCCCGGCCGCGCAGGCTCGCCCGGCCGGTCCGGTGCCGGTCAGCTGAGTCCGAGAAGGGTCAGTGCGGACCGCCGGCTGGGAGCGGGCCGAACATCTGGAGCGGGAACGGCAGCTGGGTCGGAAGGAGGCTATGAGGTCATCTCATTTGGTGAGTCTGCGGTAGCAGATGAGGGTGCAGGGGCGCATCGAGCACGACTACCGAGAGATGAAACAGGCCCTGGGACTTGCCCACTTCGAGGGCCGCACCTTCAACGGCTGGCACCACCACGTCACCCTCGCCCACGCCTTCTGCACCCTGCGGAGGTTGGCCCACGGCCCAAAGGACACGGCACCGGCCTGAGCCTCTATCAGATCGTCCGCGAGCTTCAGTCACTCCTCGCCACCTGGGCCGGCGCGTGCCCCACCTGCCACCGCGACATACCAACACCCATACGAACCTGACCAAGCGACAGTCAGGAACTGATCCGGCCGGGAACGCGGCTGATCATCCTGATCGGGTGCGTCGGTATCCCTCGGACATGACGGATGTGGAGTGGGCGGGGTGCGTCGGGGACGACTGCCGCGCGGTCGTCGACCAGCTGCTGGAAGTCAACGCGCTCTATCGGCTCCGGGCCGCCAAGGGGATCCTCGGGCTGCGGAAGAAGTACGGCGATACACGGCTGGAGGCCGCCTGCACCAAGGCGATCACGGTCGGCGACCCGTCCTACCGGACCATCAAGCCCCGTTGTGCGCCGCCAGGTCCAGGATCGGTGCCCTCGTGAGACAGCGAGGGCCTTGAGACACCCGAACTGTTCCTAACCAGGGCGGGGTCGGGCAGCCGGTTGCCAATGCCCCGGCTCATGGCGGCCCACTGGGGCTCGGGTGAGTCCGGAACCCAGCCGCCAGGGGAGTTGCGCGTCAGGGCGGGCTGCAGGAAAGACGATTTCACTGGGGCGTGTGGGGGCCTGGTCTGCGCGAGCGCGGTCGTCCGGGGCCCGCGGATTGCCCGCGGGGCGGTGAGGTTGGATGGTGCCGTGAGCGTTCACGACGTGGCCCGTCACCTGCCCGGGATACCCGCCCTCAGCGACCTCTGCCGTGCGATGGCGATGGTGGACGCGGTCCTGTGTCCCGAGTGGGGCGACCGGTGGCACAGCTACGACGCCTCTCGCCCGCCGGGGCGTACGTCCGGGGGTTCGACCACGAGTCGCCGATGAGCCCGTACGTCGATGACGCGCTGTGGCCCGGACTGCTCGACGATGTCCCGTCCGTCTTCCGGCCCTGTGTGGAGGAGCCGTCGTTCCGGGACGAGTCCGGGGTGCCTATGGTGACGGCGTGCCTGTGGCGGGAGACCGCGGACGTCGCGTGGCGGACGGGGGACATCGACTTCCCGGAGGACGGGGCCGACGCGGACGGCGCGGACTACCTGTTCCAGCTCCTCGTCGCGGGAACGCCCGACGCCTACCTGGAATGGGCCGAGGACTACTACGAAGTCAGGCTCGACCCGGCCGCGGTGCGCCATGTGTACGACCTCCGGCCGCTGACCGCCGAGGTGATCGCGGCACTCAACCCGGAGATCACCCTCGCGGACCTGGCCGATGACATCAAGGAGACCGGCTACCCGGAAGTCTGTGACGGCGCCGCTGCGGACAGGGGCGCCGTCGAAGGAGCGGATCAAGCGGCGGCGGGCCGGTCCGTCAACAGGCCCGAGGTGTCGATCACTTGCCGGATCGCGCGGCCCGACGCCAGCTCCTCCATCGCACCGTTGATGTCCGACAGCGGCAGCGTCCCCGTGTGCATGCGCTCCACGGGCATCAGCCCTGCCCGCCACAGGTCCAGGAACCGCGGGATGTCCCTGCGCGGCACCGCGTCACCCATGTACGAGCCCAGCAGGGACTTGCCCTCGCCCGCGAAGGCCAGCGCCGGGACCTCCAGCACGCGGTCCGGCGCCGGCAGACCCACCGAGACGACCGTGCCGCCCCGGGCGACGGCCGTCAGACAGTCAGCGATCACCTTCGGGCTGCCGACCGCCTCCACCGACACCTCCGCGCCACCGCCGGTCAGCTCACGGACGGCCTCGGCCGCCTCCTGGGGGGCGAAGGCGTGCGTTGCGCCCAGCTGAAGGGCCAACTGGCGCTTCTCCTCCACCGGGTCCACGACGACGACCGGATACGCTCCGGCCGCGCGGGCACCCAGCACCGCCGACAGACCCACCCCGCCCAGGCCGTGGATCACCACGGATTGGCCGGGGCGCACCGCCGCCGTGTTGATGACCGCGCCGGCGCCCGTCAGGACCGCGCAGCCGAACATCGAGGCGACCGAGAACGGCACGTCCCGGGGGATCGGGACCAGCGACTCCTGGGCCACCACCGCGTACTCGGCGAAGGCGGACACCCCCAGCTGGTGGTGGACCGTGCGGCCCGCCGCGTCCGTCAGGAGCGAGGGGCCGTGAAGCAGCGCGCCGCTGCCGTTCGCCGCGGCGGCCTGCGCGCACAGGGCCGGCCGGCCCGCCGCGCAGTCCCGGCAGAATCCGCAGCTCGGGACGAAGACCACGGCCACATGGTCACCGGGGGAGACCCGGCGGACACCCGGAGCCGTCTCCTGGACGACCCCCACGGCCTCGTGGCCCAGTGCCATGGGCAGGGGCCGCCTCCGGTCGCCGTTGACGACGGAGAGATCGGAGTGGCACAGGGAGGCCGCCGCGACACGGACCAGGACCTCGCCCTCGCGCGGTGCGCCCAGGGTCAGTTCCTCCACCTCGACCGGGCGGGACTCCGTGTAGGGGCGGGCTGTCGATATGCCGCGCAGTACCGCGGCACGGGTCTTCACGCCGACGCCTCGGGGCGCGGCGCGCAGCGCAGGATGTCGCGGGCTTCCAGCAGTGGTACGACCTTGCCGAGCACGATCTCCTGGAAGTGTGGGGTGTCACAGTGCGCGGTGAAGTCGGCCTCGGTCGCGTACTCCTCGTACAGCACGATCGCGCTCGGGTCCTCGATGCCCTGGTGGACCCGGTAGGCGAGGTTGCCGGGCTCCTTGCGGGAGGCGGCGGCCATCGTGTCGAGGAGGGCGAGGACGGTGTCCTCCTCGCCGGGCCGGGTGCGGTACCGGGCTACAACTACGTACGTCACGGGGACTTACTCCTGGGGTGTGGCGGGCCTCTTCAGGGCGGACGGCGGGACCGGTGGCAGCTGGTCCCGCCGCAGGTGCCAGAGGCGGGGATCGGACGTGGCGGTCGCGGCCGACCCGAGGGCCAGTGCGAGCGCGACGTCCGCGGGGGTTTCGACGAAGCCGGCGGCGATCGAAGGGGACATCGCGCGCTGTGCCTGCGCGCTCATCCGGCCGATGATCGGGGCGGGCATGATTTCGACCAGGTCCGGCGCTCCGCGTGAGATCGCGTCGGTGGAGCGGCGCAGATTGGACCGGTCGGTGACGAATACCTTCATCATCGTCAGCAGGCCGAGCGGGCGGCCCTTCTCTATCAGGGAGAGCCGGGTGCTCACGACGCCGTGCGCGCCCATGTTCTTGATGAACTCCAGCGCGCCCCGGTCCTGTGCCAGACCGGGGCTGCTGTCCACGTTCACGAACACGGTCTTCCCTGCCCGGGCCAACGCCGGTACGACTTGCGGGAGTTGCCCCACGGCGAATGACGCGAGGATGCACACCTTGGCCGGTGCGGTCAGGAACGACCGCAGGGGCGGGGGGCCGATGACGGACGCGATCACCGGTACCTCGGCGAAGGCCGCGACGAGCCGGGGGTCGAGGCCGGCGGTCTGCCGGGAGGAAGGAGTCATGGCAAGAGCCTGCCTGGGGAGGGGAAGGAGTTCAGGGTGCCGAGGTCAGTTCAGCGGAGATGTGCCGAATCGGCTGGGAAGGCCCAGTTTGCCAGGGTTGAGGATTCCTGCCGGGTCCAGGGCGGCCTTCACCGCGACGAATGTCGCGAACCCGGCACCAAGGGATTCCTCCAGGTACGGGCCGCGCAGCAGACCGCAGCCGTGGTGATGGCTGAGCGCCGCTCGGTGCTTGATCAGCACGCCGTTGGCGGCGTCCCACACGGCGCGGTACCAGTCGCGGCGCGAGGTGGGCGCCACGTTGCCGCGCAGCGAGAAGTAGACACAGGCTCCGTCGGTGTACGCGTGGGACTGGTGCGCCGACGCTGCCAGGGTGCCGGGGACCGACTGGATCGCGGCGACCACCTCGTCGTAGATGACCGGGAGGCCGGCCCAGGAGGCGGCCATCTCCAGGGTGTCGGCGACGAATCCCGGACCGGGCGTGAAACCGTCGGCGGACTTGCCCACGAGCATCCGCTCGTCCAGCCAGCGCTCGAAAACCGCCTGGCTGTCCAGCTCGGGGCCGTACGCCGAACAGACCTCGGACGCCACCTTGATCGACGCGTCCACGAGCGCCGGGTCGCCCTCGTCGGCGATCAGCAGGAGGTTGGTCTCGGGGTGGCCGAAGTGGGTGCCGGACTCCAGGGTGTCGTACAGCCGCAGAACGGCCGGGGTCGCACCGCGCTGCATGATCTTGCGGCAGGCGTCCAGGCCCTCGGCGAAGGTCCTGAAGCCGAACGCGACGGCGTTCGCGTAGTCCGGCAGCGGGTGGACACGCAGTCGCGCCGAGACGATGACACCGAGCGTGCCCTCGGAACCGATGAACAGTTGGCGCAGATCGGGGCCGACCGCCGCCCGCGCGTAGTCGCCGTACGTGGCACGCGTACCGTCCGCGTGCACGACGTCGACGCCGACGACCATGTCCTCGATCTTGCCGTAGCGGGTGGACAGCTGACCGGCGCCGCGGCAGGCGATCCAGCCGCCGACCGTGGAGACGGCGAACGCCGAGGGCCAGTGGCCGGTCGTGACGCCGTACTCCTCCTGGAGTTGCTTCTCGAACAGGTCGCCGAACATGCCGGCCTCGACGTCCACAACGTTCGACTCGGCGTCGAAGCCGGTGATCGTGTTGAGCGCGCAGACGTCCAGGACGACACCGCCGAAGACGGGGAGCGCGGCACCGGTCACGTTCGAGCGGCCCGCCGACGGGGTGACCGGGATGCCGGCCGCGTGGCAGATCCGCAGCACGGCCGCGACCTGGTCGGCGTCGGCGGCCTCCACGACCACCGCGTCAGGCGTCGCGGGACGGCCCTCGGTCTCACCGATCATCGAACCGGCCCACCAGTCGCGGGTACGGGTGACGACCTCGTCGCGCTCCACGTGCACCGCGTGCGCGGCTTCGCGCAGGGCCTCGATCACCGTCGGGGGGACCTCGACCGGATCGGTCTGGAGCGCGGCCTCGCCGTCGCCGATGGGTGTGTTCTGCGCCCACTTGGCGAAGCTGGGGGCACCGATCGTGTAGTTGCCCCGGTTGAACGGATGGGTGATGGTCTGACGGCTGATCATGCTGCTGCCCCTTCGAGGAGTACGGACTTTTCGTGACGGACGGCTGCGAGGTACTCGGCGACCGAACGGTCGACCTCGGCCTCGTCGAGGTTCAGTTCCTGCCCGAGGATCGCGCCGACGGCGCCGGCCGCCTCGACGGAGGCGTCCCGGGCGAACAGGCGGGCACGCATGCGGCGCGACAGGACGTCGTCGACCGAGCGGGCCAGTTCGGCACGGGCCGCGTACACGACCTCTGCCTTGGTGTACGGGAGTCCGGCGACGATCGGCTCGGCCAGCGCCGGGTCGTCCTGGATCAGGTCGCCGACGAAGCGGGCCTCCGTGCCGAACCGCTCCCCGAGGTGCGCGGCGATGCCACCGGACGCGGCGACCGCCTCGGCGTCGTATCCCGCGCCGCCGAGCAGCGGGAGGTTCGCCGTGCGGCTCCCGCCTCTGCGGCCGAGTACCGTCATCACCTTGTCGATGACGAGCTCGCCCATGTGACGGCTGGTGGTGAGCTTTCCGCCGGTTACCGTCACCATGCCGGTGCGGCCGACGGTGATGTGGTGGTCGCGGCGCATGTCGAGCGTCGCACCCTCCTTGCCGCCGACCAGCGGACGCAGACCGCCGATGGAGCCGACCACGTCGTCGGGGGTGAGCTTCCCCTCGAAGGCCGTGTTGGCTCCCTCCAGCAGGAAGTCCATCTCCTGGCGTGTGCAGTGCACATCGTCCGGGGAGCCCTGGTAGTCCTCGTCCGTGGTGCCCAGCACGACGCTGTTGCCCCATCGGGTACAGGTCGCGCGGCGGGCCCGGCCCGGAATCGGCACGGTGACGGTGCAGTTGATCCGCACCTTCTCCCACGGCACCACGATGTGCACGCCCTTGGCGGGCCGGACCTGCGGCCTGTGGCCGTCGTCCGCCTTCGCGTCCAGCTCGTCGGTCCACACCCCCGTCGCGTTGACGACGGCCCGCGCCCGGACGTCGACGCTGTCGCCGCCCACGGCGACCCGGGCGCCCGCCACCTTGCCGGCCGCCATCAGCAGACCCTCGGCCTTCGCACCGTTCAGGACGGTCGCGCCGAGCGCGGCGGCGGTCCTGACGATGGTGAGGACGAGCCGGGCGTCATCGGTGCGGGCGTCGAAGTACATCAGCCCGCCCTTGAGGTTCTCCGCACGCAGCGTCGGCGCCTGAGCGAGTACCTCGGGGACCGTGAGGCGCTGGTGCAGTTTGCCGATGCGCCAGCCGCCCACCAGGTCGTACGTCCACAGCAGACCCTCGAAGCCCTTGGCGAGCCGGGCGTCGAAGATGCCCTCCCTCTCCAGGATCGGGAAGAGGAACGGCAGCCGGTGCACCAGATGCGGGGCGTTCCTGCGGAAGCGGTGCCGCTCCAGGAGCGAGTGCCGTACGAGATTGACATTGCCCTGCTCGATGTAGCGCAGGCCGCCGTGCACCATCTTCGAGGACTTCGACGACGTACCGGACGCGAAGTCGTCCTTCTCGATCAGCGCCGCACGCAGTCCGCGCGAGGCCGCGTCGAGCACGGCGTACGCCCCGGTGATGCCGCCGCCGATGACCAGCACGTCGTACGTGTCGTCGGCCAGTCGGCGCAGCGTCGCCGCACGGTCCAGCAGCAGGGGCGTTCGGCGGGTGGCCGCGGCGCTGCGCCGCGGCTTCCGGGCGGGCATGGTGATCACAACATCAACTCCTGGTATTTCGGTGCGGCGCCCCGGTCGTTGGTGGTGGGGGCCGCCGGTGCGACGGTGGGAGCCGTCAGTGGGGGGTGTGCGGTTTCAGTGCCGGGTCGTCCAGGTGGGCGACGAGGACGTCACGCCAGGCGGACCGCTGGGCGTCCCGGTCGGCCGCCGTGCTCGCGGGTTCGAAGACCTGGCCGCGCGGCTGGGCCTCGACAACCTCGTCGAGGGATGCCCACAGCCCCTGGGCGACCCCGGCGAGATAGGCGGTACCGCGCAGACTCGCGGTGGCCGAGTCGGCAACCCGCTCCAGCGGGAGACCGGTCAGGTCGGCCTGGATGCGCATCAGCGGGTCGCTGCCCGACACGCCGCCGCCCACCCGGAGACGGGTGAACGGGGCGCCCATGGTGTCGGCGACCCCGTCGATCAGATCGCACACGGAGTGCGCGATTCCGTCGAGGACGGCGCGGGCGAGGTCGGCGCGGGTGGTGGCGAGAGTGAGCCCGGTGAGGGCGGCAGTGGCCTCCGGATGCCAGACCGGGGTACGTACGCCGGCGAGCGCCGGGACGAAACGCGGGGTACGGCCCGGCCGGGTGGGGACCCGGCCCGCCTCCTCACCGAGCTCCTTCGGCGAGGCGAAGAGGCCCAGATCGTCACAGAGCCAGCGCAGCGCCGAACCCGCTGTGGAGGTGTACGCCTCCAGGCTGAAGTGGCTGATGTCGCCCTGCCGCCGGCCGGGCTGGGCGAGCACCCCGGAGATGTCCGGCCGGGGCAGGGCGGGCACGGTGCCGGTCGCGGCGTCCACGAAGGCGCCGGTCCCGTACATGATCATGCCCTGCCCGGCGGTGAGACCACCGAGCGCGAGCAGTGCCGCGTGCTGGTCGCCCATGGAGGCAGCCAGGGGTACAGCGATTCCGAGGGCGGCCAGGTCGGTCGTCCCGAATCCGGCGTCGTCCGAGCGGAGTTCGGGCAACAGGTCGAGGGGGAAGCCGAGATGGCCGATCCACTCTTCGTCCCAGGCATGCCGCTCCAGCAGATAACCACCGCTGGAGGCCGCGTTGGTAGGAGTGGTGGCGTGCACGGCGCCGCCGGTGAGCCACCAGATCAGCCAGGTGTCGACGGTCCCGAAGAGCAGCCGGCCCGCACGGTGCGCGGCGGCCACCTCCGGGTACGCGGCGATCTGCCGTGCCGCCCAGAGGAAGGGGGCGCGGGCGCCGACCGGCCGACCCTGACGGGCCAGCAGGGCGGCGTCCCACTCCGCCTCGTACGAGGTGAGTTCGGCGGCGTACCTCCGGTCCTGCCACACCACGGCGGGCAGCAGCGGCTGCCCGGTCACTCGGTCCCAGAGCATCGCGGTGGCCCGCTGGGTGGAGAGGGCCACGGAGGTGATCGCGATCCCGTCCTCGCGTGCCCGGCCGACGGCGCGGCGCGCCACCTCCAGGGTGGCCGTCCAGATCTCCATCGGGTCCTGCTCGACCGAGAGGTCGTCCGGATGGCTGACCTTGATCGACCGGTAGAACACCTCGTGCGCGGCACCGGAGTCGAGGACGACTCCGGCCCTGGTGCCGGTGGTGCCCTCGTCGATGGCCAGCACACCGCGCCGTGGGGCAGCGCCGGGGAACGTCTGCGTCATTGCAGCCCTTTCATTGCGAGCATCGCAAGCTGTACGGAGGGGAGGGGGAACCATCGTGTGACGCGGCAGGCACAGCGGCCGGTCAGCGCGCGGTCGTCGCCTTCGCGGATTCGGGCGAACCGCCCTGCGGGCCGACGGAGGCGTGTGCCTCGGAGGCCGCCGCGTCCGGGGACTTGCCCGCCTTCATCGGGTCCCACTTGATCGCCAGGCAGGTGATCAGACCGAGCAGCGGTACGACGGAGAGCACCAGGAAGGTGTCGGCGAGGCCGAGCGATTCCTTGATCTGCGGAAAGAGGTACAGCCCCGCGACACTGCCGAAGCTGCCGACCATGCCGGTGACACCGGTGCCCAGCGCGCGTACGTCACTGCTGTACGAGAGTGCGGCGATGGACTTGCCGTTGGCGCCGGGTCCCGAGGAGTGACAGAGGATGAAGAGCACCGGCAGCAGGAACGCCACAGCGGTGGGGACCTTCTCGAAGGTCAGGCCCATCGCGAGCAGGGCGACGAACACCCCGGCGAAACCGGCGGCCGAGCTGAGCCGGAGGCCGAGCCGGCGGCCGAAGTACGCGGAGAGCAGTCCGCCCGCGATACCGAAGGCGTTGAAGACCATCGAGCCGATGGTGGCCTTCTCGAAGCTCTGGCCGAAGATCGTCAGGCTGATCAGCGGGAGGTACCAGCCGACCGCGAAGTACTGCATCGACTGTCCCAGTGAGATCGCCGAGGACAGGATGGTGCGGGGCAGGTACTCGCCCTTGAACAGCAGCCCGGCCTGACGGAGCCCGATCGGCGGGGCGGCGGTGGCGGCCCGGGTTGCGGCGTCCGGCTGCCCTGCGACGGCCTTGATCCCGTAGATCCTGTCCAGGTTGAGTACGGCGTCGTCCAGGCGCCCCTTGCTCGCCAGCCAGGTGGGGCTCTCCTTGAGCATCAGCCACTGCCCCACCAGGAGCAGGACGGCGACCACCGCGGCGGAGCCGACCGACCAGCGCCAGATGTTCGCGCCGACGTCCTGGTTGAAGAAGAACAGGGCGAGCGCGAGGTTGCTGGTGGTCGCGACGTACCAGACGGCCTGCCACAGGTTCAGCCGGCCGCTCAGCTTGGCGGGGGTGTACTCGGCGAGCAGGGCCATGGCGACGGCGAAGTCGATGCCGTAGGCGACGCCCACCAGGACGCGGCCCACCCAGACAACGGCGAAGTCGTCGGCGAACGCGGCGATCAGGGCGCCGGCGATGGCGAAGACCTTCGCGATGAGCAGCGGGGGAACCCGGCCGATCCGGGTGGCGAGCCAGCCGCCGATCGGGTTGAAGAAGATCGCCAGGGCCGGAGCGGTGGCCGTGAGGATCGAGACCTGCGTGCTGGACAGCTCCATCTGGGCCGTCATCGGCCCCAGACCGGCGCTCAGCGCGGCATTCGAATAGGCGTCGAGGAACAGCCCGCCGAACACGAGGAACCAGATGACTTGCGCCCGGCCGGTTATCTTTCCCAGCCCATCGATGAGCGCAACGACATCGCCGACGCCTTTGACACTTGGACGTTGTGCCATGAATCCGCCTTCGAGGAAGACCCATCGGTGGCACGGGGAGCATGAAAAAAAGGCATGACGAGACCACCGACAGGTGGTCTATGTCTGTGCCTGTCAAAACACTGCGGAAAGCGCCGCAGCACGTGAACTGCAAGGAATGCGAACTACGCCTGAAGTTAAGGACGCGGGCGGGGATACGTCAAGGGTTTCCGGCAGGTTGCCGAAACGTGACGCGGGGCCCGGGACTGCCCTGCGCGAGCGTCGGAGTGGTCGGTCCCGGCCGACAGCAGCGCAGTCCACGTCCTGCGGCCGACGGTGCCGTCGGCCGTGACGGGTCCGGAACTACCAGCGGTCCCCGCGGCGTCAGGCGGCTGCGGCGTCGCTCCGCTCCTGCTCGGCGAGGCGCCGCTTGGCTTCGTCCCAGGAGATCGGGAGCTGATCGACGGGGACGTCCCAGAAGGTGAACGTCGAGGTGCGCATCGTGGCGCGCAGCCCGGTCATGATGGAGCGGTGCGGCTCGGCCCTCGCGTAGGCGTAGAGGGCGTCACGGCTCTCCCACGCGGAGAGTGTGTAAAAGACACGCTTCGTGGGCTGCGCGATGAGGGAGGCGCCGTAGGCCCCCGGCGCGGAGCGCACCTGCTTCCATGCGGCGAGCGACTTCAGGAAGAAGCGCGGTACGTCCATGAGGGACCGCACTTCGAAGCGGGAGGCCATGACGACGGCCTGGCCATGCGGCGGGGCCGGATTGGGCGTGACCCAGGGAAGAGTCGGCATCGCACTTCTCACCTTCAGATGTAGGTAGTGGTGCTGTCTGCTCCCCATATTAGAGAGTGCCACTCTCCAATATGGGAGCCGAACGGCAAATCCGGCTCCGCCACGGCTCGGCGCCCCGCCTGCGGCGCCGCCCAGGCGGCTGCGCCCACACTTCCGCCGACCGGCAGGCCCCGGCCGCCCTCGATGCCGTCGGTACTCAGTCCCCGGGCCTGTAGAGCGCGGGATGGCCAGAGCATGACAATCATGCTCCGGTGCGGGGTTGCAGTGAACTCCCTTTCGGGCAGGGAAAATTGAAGGTACGTCAACTCACTGTCGGGCGACCGCGGGACGGCCACCCGACAGAGGTCGAGCTGCCCGGATCCGGCTACCAGTGGTCCCGGTGGATGACATCCGCCACCGGACGGCGCCGCACAGGACCGAAGTTGCCCTGCGGCCGGCCCACGGAATGGCCGCGAAGGTCGATCGTCCTCATCGCCTCGGCCAGGGACGGAGCGAGCGTAGACAGGGTCTCGACGGCTTCACGCATGTAGCGGTAAACGGTCGCGATCCCGATACCGAATCCGGCGGCGAGCTGGGCGTAGGTGTCACCGCACCGCAGGTGGGCCAGCGCGAGCAGGGCCTGACGTGCAGGGGAAAGGCGCCGCCACCGTGTTCCGATCTCCTGCCGCCTGGCTGTCAGTTGTCCGGTCAGGAACCGCAAGGTGCGGCTGGACAGCCCTCAAGGCGACCGGTGCCACCCAGAGCCAGGACTTCCAGAGCCGCCAGAGGATCGTCGTAGAAGCCGGATCACACCAGGAGATCATCTTCGGACTGCTCGCGCTCTCTGGCTACACCTACACCCCCACCGCCGCTGACGTCACCGACATGACCCTCGCGCGCATGGACACAGCCTCTGGCGAGGACTACGGCCCCTTGCAGCACGCCACCCGCAACAAGATCGACTCCATCCTCATCGAACGAAACTGGGACGACATGCTCCGTCTCGTCGGAGCGGTTCACCTCGGCCGCGTGCGATCCGCAGACGCCATCCGCATGGTGGTCCACAAAGGCAGCCTCACGCCCCTGGGCAAGGCGCTCGCCCACTACGGGAAGATCTTCAAGACCGCACACATCCTGGATCTCATCGACGATCCCGAATACCGCCGTCAGACCGAGACGCAGAGCAGCCGCCACGCCCAGCGGCACGAGCTGGCCGCGAAGATCTATCACGGCACCGAAGACCTCATTCACCGCTATCAGACCGGGATGGAGGAACAGCTCGGCGCACTCGGGCTGATCGTCAACATGGTAGTGCTGTTCAACACCGCCTACATCGACCTCTTCCTCCAGAAGAAGACCAGCCACCTGCGGTCCGTTCCCGACGAAGTCGTTCGGACCCTTTCCCCCTTCCTCTTCCGGCACATCCATATGAAGGGCCGATACGCCTTCGAGATGCCCGAACTCTCTGACAGCTCCATGCGAGCCGTAGAAGAGCTGGACGACGGACCTGACGCCGTGACGGGCGGCAACACAGACGCCCGCTGATCCTCAGATGCGCACGCCACGTCTGCGCAACACTCAGTCCGACTCGCTGAGCAGCAAGCACTGGACGCGCCGTCAACTTTCGTCCACTCGACACCGCCCCAGCACTCCATGCTCGGCTACGGCGGCCAACGCACCGCTTGACCTGCATCGATAGGAGCTATCGCACGGTTCAGCAATATTCGACGTCGCAGCCTCTGCCGACCCATCAGATCCTCCGCTCAGCCGTTTGGCCCGGCGCTCCGAGGCGCGTACCTCTTCAAGTAGCCCGGCCGTGCAGGCAGGAAAGCCAGACCTGTCGAAAGACAGCGCGCTTGCCGGAGCGGCCGTGGCCGAGGTGCCTCAACTGGCCTCGGCCACGGCCGCGCGGGCACCACCAGTTCCTGCCGCTGTCCGTCCCCGGGCAAGGTGTGCTGCCTGCTGCCACGGTTTGGGGCGACCTGAACAGAGCTCCGTCGCAGGGGCGTTGAAGCCCTGACACCGCTCGCATCGGGATCGGCGGGTGAATGCCGCAGGTGACTGGGGCTTGGTGCGTTCGGCAGCATGACGCTGCGTTCGTTGGATCTGCGCAAAGAGAGTGTGGAAGCCGTACTGGACCGTGTGGAGCGGTCGCTGGGGGCACGCCTGATGTACGAGACCGTGGTGCGTAAGCGTCGATCTATGGGAGCGCGTACGGACCGCGGCACCTGGGTCCGCGTCGAGCGGCGCGGTCTCGACCGGATCAGGGTCCAGGGCGGGGACGGCACCGCGTCCGCGGAGCCCCTGCGTGGGATCGCGAAGCCGGCCTGGCTCGCCGGCGTCGCGTGGCGGGATGAGACGGAGCCGGTGATGTGGCGGGCCGATGAGACGGAGCTGCCGGAGCCCAGACCGGCGGACGCGTCGTGACGCCACCGCACCGCAAGTTCAAGAAGAACGCCCCGGACTGGTACGAGGAGATACACGAGCGTCAGCGCAAGGCCCACTCCTCAGGCCGCATCCGGGTCGAGCACGGCATCGCCCACCTGAAGAACTGGCGGGCACTGGCCCGTCACCTCGGCCGCCGCGAGCACATGGGCGACACCGTCCGAGCCATCGCCGGGCCGCTGTCACAGCAGCAGACCGCAGACCGGACCCTGGCTCGGCAGATGTGAGCACCGAGACCCCACCCCAGCCTTCGCGTCCCCCGCTAACCGTGCACGAGGTCGTTAGGCGAGCCGGGCGATATCCCGCGCGTCGCGGTGGAGGGCAGCATGGGGCATGAACTGCCTGGTGTGGAGGGTACGTACAGCGAGGTGACGCTCGCAATCGAGGAGCGGATGGTTGGGTATCTCCAGAAGGTGTGGGAGAAGGAAGTGGCGGGAGCCGGGCTGTGGACACTGCCTTTACCCATCCGTCTCCCAGACGATCCCGCGAAATCCACTCCGCCGCTGTCCAGCGGCCTTTCCACCCTGGAGTACTAGTGATTGTTGTTTGGATCAACGGTGCGTTCGGTGCGGGCAAGACGAGCGCCGCGTGCGGACTGATCGATCTGATCCCGAACAGCACCTTGTACAACCCCGAGCTGACCGGTGAGGGGCTGAATCACCTGCTGCCGCAGAAGAAGCTCGCCGAGGTGACCGACTTCCAGGACCTGCCGATCTGGCGGCGTCTGGTGGTGGACACGGCGGCCGCGCTCCTCGCGGAGCTCTCCGGCGTGCTCGTCGTGCCGATGACGCTGCTGCGGCAGGAGTACCGCGACGAGATCTTCGGAGGACTCGCAGCCCGGCGCATTCCTGTGCGTCATGTCCTGCTCTCACCTGAGGAAACGATCCTGCGTGCACGTATCGCCGGCCGCGAGAAGTTCGCCGACGACTCCGAGCCCGGCGAACGAACACAGGGATGGGCCCTGGACCACATCGAGTCCTACCGGGCGGCCCTCGACTGGATCACCGCCGACGCCCACACGATCGACACCAGCACCCTCACTCCGTACGAGACGGCCGAGCGCATAGCCGAAGCCGTACGCACCGGGGCGGCCAAGGAGTGCGAGATCGTGCAGACCCCGGAACCCGCCGCGGAGACGGTTGCCGCCGGGGTCCTGCTCTTCGACGAACAGGACCGGGTCCTGCTCGTCGACCCGACGTACAAGCCGGGCTGGGAATTCCCCGGCGGGGTCGTGGAAGCGGGCGAGGCGCCGGCGCAGGCCGGAATCCGGGAGGTCGCCGAGGAGATAGGACTGCGCCTCGACACCGTGCCGAAGCTCCTGCTCGTCGACTGGGAGGTGCCCCGGCCGCCCGGCTACGGCGGGCTGCGCTTCCTCTTCGACGGCGGACTGCTGCGCCGCGAGATCGCCGACCAACTGGTGCTGCCCGGGGCCGAGTTGCGCGGTTGGCGGTTCGTCACCGAGGAGGAGGCGGCGTCGCTGCTGCCGCCCACGCGTTACGAACGGCTGCGATGGGCTCTGCGGGCCCGCGAGCGGTCGACGGTGCTCAATCTGGAGGCCGGGGTGCCGGTGGGCTGACGGGTGCTGCGCGGCCTCGGCTCCTGGCGTCCGTCAGCCGGCGGCCATCAGTCGTCAGCCGGCGGCCGAGTCGCGGTCGGCGGCCGCCCGCAGGATCGCCGTCGCGTCGGCGCTGAGCGGGTCGCCGTGGCCGAAGCAGGCGGTGGAGGGGGCGAGCGCGGCCAGCCGCCGGAACGAGGCCAGAGCCTGCGCGCGGTCGATGTTGATGACACCCAGCATCACCTGGCCGACACCGGCGACGCAGTCACCGGTGAACAGCACGTCGTGGCACGGCAGATGGATACCGATCGAGCCGTGGGTGTGTCCGGGGGAGTGGACGATCCGGGCGCCCCCGCCGAACGGCAGCTCGTCGCCGTCCGCCAGTTCGTGGTCGACCCGGGTGGGCGGAGCCACCGGGACGGTCAGCCCGTGTTCGTACAACGGGCGCTCCCAGTCCAGGAGTACGGGATCGGGCACCGGCGCCTCGCCCCGGATCACCGGGGCGTCGAGGCCGTGGGCCAGGATGTCGGCGCCGTACCGGTCCGCCAGTTCTTGAGCGGCGCCGTAGTGGTCGCGGTGGCCATGGGTGACGACGATCCGGTTGATCCCCGCCGGGTCCAGGCCGAGCCCGCGGATCGCGTTCTCGATGGCGGGCGCCGCGTCGATGTCGCCCGCGTCGATCAGGGTCAGGTCCGCGCCGTCCCGCCAGAGATACGCCTGGCCGATCCGGAAGCGGAACATATGCAGTTGAGGAAGTACCTCGACGAGATCCATGCGGCGAACGTACGCATCGGCGTAGGTCCGCCGCACGGAAATCTGCTCCTGGCGACTTCGCCCGGAAGGCTGCCGGCGCCGGGGCGTCGGTCAGGCCTTCTTCGACTCCGCGTAGTTGCGCAGGAACAGCGCCTCGGTGACCGAAAGCCGCTCCAGCTCCTCGGGCGACACGCTCTCGTTCACCGCGTGGATCTGGGCCTCGGGCTCGCTCAGACCGATCAGCAGGATCTCCGCGTCCGGGTACAGGCCCGCGAGGGTGTTGCACAGCGGGATCGAGCCGCCCATGCCGGAGGACTGCATCTCCTCACCCGGGTACGCCACCCGCATGGCATCCGCCATCGACGTGTACGCGGGGCTTGTGATGTCGGCGCGGAACGGCTGGCCCTGGCCGACCTGTTCCACGGAGACCCGCGCACCCCACGGGGCGTGCGACTCCAGATGCGCGGTCAGCAGCTTCGTCGCATCGGCGGCGTCGTGGCCCGGCGGAACCCGCAGGCTGATCTGGGCCCGCGCGCTCGCCTGGAGCGACGGCGTGGCCCCCACGACGGGCGGGCAGTCGATCCCGATGACAGTGACGGCGGGCCGTGCCCAGATGCGGTCCGCGACCGTGCCCGTGCCGATCAGTTCGACACCGTCGAGCACCTTCGCGTCCTTGCGGAACTCGGCCTCCGGGTACTGCAGGCCGTCCCACTCCGCGTCCGTGGTGAGGCCGTCGACCGTGGTCGTGCCGTCCGCCGCGCGCAGCGACGCCAGCAGCTCGATCATCGCGGCCAACGCGTCGGGGGCCGCGCCGCCGAACTGCCCCGAGTGCAGGTTCCCTTCGAGGGTGTCGAGCTTCACCCGCAGCATCGTCATACCGCGCAGCGTCGCCGTGACCGTGGGCAGACCGACCCGGAAGTTCCCGGTGTCGCCGATGACGATCGTGTCGGCGGCGAGCAGCTCGGGGTGCGCCTCCGCGTACCGCTCCAGACCGCCGGTGCCCTGCTCCTCCGAGCCCTCGGCGATCACCTTGACGGAGACCGGGACGCCGCCGTTCGCCTTGAGGGCGCGCAGCGCGAGCAGGTGCATGATGAAACCGCCCTTGCAGTCGGCGGCACCGCGGCCGAACCACCTGCCGTCGCGCTCGGTCAGCTCGAACGGCGGGGAGAGCCAGGCCGACTCGTCGAGCGGCGGCTGTACGTCGTAGTGCGCGTAGAGCAGCACGGTGGGGGCACCGGCGGGCCCGGGCAGGAAACCGTAGACCGACTGGGTGCCGTCAGGCGTGTCGAGCAGGGCGACGTCCTGGAAGTCCTCGGCGCGCAGCGCGTCGGCGGCCCAACGGGCGGCCCCCTCGCACTCGCTCTTCGGGAACTGCGCGGGGTCCGCCACCGACCGGAACGCCACCAGTTCGGTCAGCTCCGCCTTGGCGCGGGGCATCAGCGAGGCGACGGTCTCGGAAATCGGATGGGCGGTCATGGGCACGCTCCTCGTGGGTGCGACGTTATGTGTACGGCGCGGTGGTGTACGCATCGTGGGTGACGCCGTGGGTGCGGCGTCGAATCTACGACAAAAGTATGGCCGATCCTCCCACAGGGGGGCCCGGCCGCGACGCGCCGTAGGATGCCGTGAGCAGCTGGGGCCACTGGTCGGATCGGGAGCAGAAGCACATCGTGAGCAGCGAGAACGCAGACGCCGGACGTGAGCACGAAGAGCCGTCGGTACCGGAGTCGGTATGGGACGTGGTCGTAGTCGGTGCGGGTCCGGCCGGAGCCTCTGCGGCGTATGCGGCGGCCGTCGCGGGCCGACGGGTGCTGCTGCTGGAGAAGGCGGAACTGCCCCGGTACAAGACGTGCGGCGGTGGCATCATCGGATATTCGCGCGACTCCTTGCCCCCGGGCTTCGAACTGCCCCTGCGGGACCGGATTCACGCGGTCACCTTCTCGCTCAACGGGAAGTTCGCCCGCACCCGCCGGTCCCGGCGCATGCTCTTCGGGCTGATCAACCGGCCCGAGTTCGACGCGGGCCTGGTGGAGCACGCACAGAAGGCCGGCGCCGAATTGCGCACGGGGGTGGCGGTGGTGCGCGTCGAGCAGCACGGGTCCGCTGTGCCGGACCGGCGTACGGTCGCCGTGGTGCTTACCGGTGGTGAGACCGTCCTCGCCCGGGCGGTCGTCGGTGCGGACGGCAGTGCGGGCCGGATAGGAGCACATGTCGGGGTGAAGCTCGACCAGGTGGACCTCGGCCTGGAGGCGGAGATCCCGGTTCCGGAGACGGTCGCGGAGGACTGGGCGGGGCGGGTACTCATCGACTGGGGCCCGATGCCCGGGAGTTACGGGTGGGTCTTCCCCAAGGGTGACACCCTGACCGTCGGTGTGATCTCGGCGCGCGGTGACGGCGCGGGGACCAAGCGGTATCTGGAGGACTTCATCGCCCGGCTGGGGCTCGCCGGCTTCGAGCCGAAGATCTCCTCCGGCCATCTGACGCGCTGCCGCAGCGACGACTCGCCGCTCTCGCGCGGCCGGGTGCTGGTGTGTGGTGACGCGGCGGGACTGCTGGAGCCGTGGACCCGGGAGGGGATCTCGTTCGCCCTGCGCTCCGGGCGCCTCGCGGGTGAGTGGGCGGTCCGGATCGCGGAGTCGCACGACGCGGTGGACGCGCGGCGCCAGGCCCTCAATTACGCGTTCGCCATCAAGGCGGGGCTGGGCGTCGAGATGAGCGTCGGCCGTCGCATGCTCAAGCTGTTCGAGCGCCGCCCCGGGGTGCTGCACGCGGTGCTGACGGGCTTCCGGCCCGCCTGGACGGCGTTCGCCGGAGTGACCCGGGGGACGACCTCGCTCGCCGAGCTGGTCCGTACGCACCCGCTGGCGCAGCGGGCCCTGTCCGCGATGGACCGCTAGGGTCTTTCGTTTGGATCAGGCCGGGCTCGCGGGGTCTGGCACGCGCATCTGCGGCGTTGTCGTCAATCACCATGTTCCCCGAGCTCTCGGCTCCGCTCGAGCAGGGGAGGCCCCATTCGCCATGCCTCGATCCTCCGCCTTGCAGCCGCACGCACCAGACCCCGCTCCCTGATCCGGCCTGATCCAAACGAAAGACCCTGCGGGGCGCGGTCCGGGGTTGGGGGTTGCCGGGGGTCCGGTGCACCCGGCTCAGTCCTGGACGGTGATCCGGAAGACCGGGTGGTCGGGGCAGGCGGCGAGGAGTTCGGCGTCGGTCGACTTCGCGGTGATGCCCTTGAAGTACTGGTTGACCTCCCATCCCCACCGCTCCAGATAGGCGCGGACGAGTCGCATCTTCTGCTCGTCGTCCGCGATCTCCACGGCGGTGAAGGTCCGGGTCCTGCGGCCCACCCGCAGTTCGCCGCCGCCCGCGGCCCGCATGTTGCGCACCCACTGGGAGTGGCCGCGGGCCGAGACCAGGTACTGCGCGCCCTCGTGGGCGTGGGGGTTCACGGGGATGCGCTGCATCTGCCCGCTCTTGCGGCCGCGCACCGACAACTCCGCCGTGCCGAGCAGGCTGACGCCGTGCCGGGCGAGCCAGCCGATGACGCCGTTCATCCGGACGGTGAAGGCATTTCCCTGAAGGTAGTACGGCTGCGGCTGGGACATGGGGAACCTCCGGCATTTCGGAGAGCGGTGCTCTCGCTTGAGATCAGTGTGCACGAGACCGGTGCACAAAAGCAAGAGCAGTGCTCTCGATATTGGCCAGTGCTCTGTTCCGTGGCAGAGTGGAAGCCATGAGCAAGATCAAAGGGGCCCGGGAGCGCGCCCGTATCGAAGTGACCGCCGCCATCAAGGACGAGGCGAGGAAACAGCTCGCGGCGGACGGTGCGGCGAAGCTGTCCCTGCGTGCGGTCGCCCGCGAGCTGGGCATGGTCTCCTCCGCGCTCTACCGCTATTTCCCCAGCCGTGACGAGCTGCTCACGGCGCTCATCGTCGACGCCTACGACGCCTTGGGCGAGACGGCGGAAGCCGCCCGCGACGCCGCCGGCGGACCCGGGGGTCCGGCTACCGCCGGTCCGCATCGGGAGCGCTGGACGGCGGTCGCCTGCGCCGTACGCGACTGGGCCATCGCCCATCCCCACGAGTACGCCCTGATCTACGGATCGCCCGTCCCCGGCTACATTGCCCCGCAGGACACCGTCGGTCCTGCCTCCCGGGTGGGACTGGTCCTCATCGATCTGCTCCGCGACGCCTACCGCACCGATGGCCTGGCGGTCCCGCCGCTTGCGGAAGAACTGCGTTCCGAGGCCGCCCGCATGACGGCAGACCTCGCCCCCGACCTGCCGCCCGCGGTGGTGGCTGCGCTCGTCGCCGCCTGGGCGCAGCTCTTCGGCCTGATCTCCTTCGAGGTCTTCGGCCAGTTCAACCGGGTCGTCGAGGCCAGGGAGCCGCTGTTCCGGCAGGCGGCGGGCGAACTGGCCCGCGCGGTCGGCATGACCGACGTACGGCCCGCACCCCGCACCCGGCCGCGCCGCGGCTGACGGGCCCGGTCCGACGCCGGTCCCGCGACCCTTCCCGGGCCCCTGCGCATACTCCCCGGGGAGTACCACTGATCACCACGCTCGGCTGACGCCCGCCCGGTGGTCGGCCGTCTAGCGTGGCGGGCATGGAAGAGCAGCGTTCGCGCGGAAGTGACGGGCCCGATCGGGGATTCGGTGGCCCCGGGGGGCGGGGGAGGCTGCCGCGGTGGCTGTCCGGGGTCGGGGTGCGGACGGCCGCGGGGTTGCCGTGGCCTTCGACCGTCGCGCTTCTGCTCTTCGTCATGGCGGGATCGAACTTCGCTGCGGAGTCCCAGGACCGGCAGACGCTGGACGTCTACGCACGGATTCTGCTGTTCCTCGCTGTCGCGGTGCTTCTGTTCCGCCACCGTCACCCGGTGGTGGCGGTGGCCGGCGCGTCTGCCGCGACGCTCGTCTATCTCGGGGCGGGTTATCCGTACGGCCCCGTCTTCGTCACCGTCGCCGTGGGCTGCTTCAGCGCCATCGTCTCCGGGCACCGGCGGGCCGCCTGGTGGTCGCTCGGTGTGCTCTGGGCCGGTCATCTGCTCCTGGCGCACTGGCTCTACCGATGGCTGCCGCCGACCGGTGACAGTGCGGCCGGCTGGGCGCAGGAGGCCGTCGTCAGTGCCTGGGTGATCGCGATCGTCGCCGCCGCCGAACTCCTGCGCGTACGCCGTGAGCAGTGGGCGGCAGCCCGTGCCGAGCAGGAGGCTGCGGAGAAGCGGCGGGCCGACGAGGAACGGCTGCGGATGGCCCGGGAGCTCCACGACGTCCTCGCCCACAGCATTTCCGTCATCAACGTCCAGGCCGGGGTGGGCCTCGCACTCCTCGATTCCGACCCGGAGCAGGCCCGCATCGCCCTCACCACCATCAAGTCCGCCAGCAAGGAGGCCCTGGGCGAGGTGCGCCAGGTCCTCGCCAACCTCCGTACCCCCGGCGACGCCCCCCGGACTCCCGCCCCGGGACTCGACCGGCTGCCCGAACTCGTGGACCAGGCATCGGGCGCAGGGCTGTCCGTCACCGTCGAGACCGAAGGGATGCGGGGTGCGGTCCCGCCCGGTGCCGATCTCGCCGCCTTCCGCATCGTGCAGGAGGCACTGACGAACGTGGTGCGGCACTCGGGCTCGCGTACGGCCGCGGTCCGCATCGGTTACGGCGCGGGGCGCATCCGGCTCCGCATCGACGACGAGGGGCCCGCGACCGCCAGTGACGCCGGGGGTAGCGGCAACGGGCTCATCGGAATGCGGGAGCGGGCCGCGGCGCTCGGTGGCACCATCGAGGCGGGGCCCCGGCCCGGAGGCGGCTTCCGGGTGAGCGCGGAGTTCCCGCTGTCGACCGGTTCGCAGGATCCGGCGGCGCCGCAGGAAGAGGAGACACCGTGATCCGCGTACTGCTCGCCGACGATCAACTGCTGGTCAGGGCCGGCTTCCGGGCGCTGCTGGACGCCCAGCCGGACATCGAGGTGGCGGGGGAGGCCGCCGACGGTGAGCAGGCGGTGCGCCTGGTGCGTGAACTGCGGCCCGACGCGGTGCTGATGGACATCCGCATGCCGCACCTGGACGGTCTCTCCGCGACGCGCACGATCACCGGTGACCCCGAGCTGAACGAGGTGAAGGTGGTCATGCTGACCACCTTCGAGCTCGACGAGTACGTCTTCGAGGCCATCAGGTCCGGGGCCTCCGGTTTCCTCGTCAAGGACACCGAGCCGGAGGAACTGCTGCGTGCGGTACGCGCGGTGGTCGGCGGCGACGCCCTGCTCTCGCCCGGAGTGACGCGTCGTCTGATCGCGGAGTTCGCGGCCCGTTCCAAGGAGCCGGCCGAGGCGACGGCGCTGGACGAACTCACCGAGCGGGAACGGGAAGTGATGGCGCTGGTCGGGATCGGGCTCTCCAACGAGGAGATCGCCCGCAGGCTCGTCGTCAGCCCGCTGACCGCCAAGACCCATGTCAGCCGCACGATGGTGAAGCTCGGCGCCCGTGACCGGGCCCAGCTCGTGGTCCTGGCCTACGAGTCGGGGCTCGTACGGCCCGGCTGGCTCGGCTGAGGCGAGGCCACGAAGGACGCGCTCGGGGCGGTGGGCCGGAGGCAACGACGCCCCCGGCCCACCGCCCCCTGCCGGAGGGTCAGTCCCGGACCGTCACCTTCTGCGCCCCGGCCCCGGCAGCCGAACTGGCCCCGGCCGCGGCCCGGTCCCCGTCGGACGAGGCGACGAGCACCGTGTGCTGCACGGAACGGCTCCGGCGCAGTCCGGTCAGGGTGATGAGCAGGCCGGCGAGCGCGACCACGGTCACCACGACCAGGCCCGGCCGGTAGCTGTCGAGCACGGCCTGCGGCGATCCGTCACCGCCGCCGTCCGCCGTGATCGTGGCCGTCACGATGGCCAGGAAGATGGCGCCGCCCACCTGGAAGGAGGTGTTGAGCAGGCCGGAGACCATGCCCTGCTCGTTGTCGTCGACACCGTTGGTGGCCTGGATGTTGAGCGAGGGGAAGGCCACCGCGCAGGCCGCGCCGATCAGCAGCATCGAGGGCAGGATGACCGCGGCGTACGACGGGGTGAGGCTGATGCGCAGGAAGAGCGCGTAGCCGACGACGAGGAAGGCGAAACCGGCCACGATCAGGCGCGGGGTGCCGAACCGGTCGACCACGGTGCCGATCTTCGTCGAGGAGAGGGCGACCAGCACGCCCGCGGGCAGGAAGGCGAGCGCGGTCTGCAGCGCGGACCAGCCGAGCAGCGACTGCATGTACTGGGTGACCAGGAACTGGAAGCCGACGTAGCTGCCGAAGAAAGCCGCCGCGCCCAGCTGCGCCCTGATCTGGTTGCCGGAGCGCAGCACCCCGAGCCGGATCAGCGGGTTCGCGGTGCGCTGCTCGATCAGGACGAAGGAGGTGAGGAGGACGATCACGGCGAGGAACGACAGCAGCGTGCGGGCGGAGGTCCAGCCGACCTCGGGGGCCTGTACGACGGTGAAGACGAGCAGCAGCATGGCGGCCGTGCCGGTGACGGCGCCCGGCAGATCGTAACCACGGTTGGTGCGGTCGCGGTCGCTGTGCGGGATCAGCTTCAGGCCGGCGACCAGGGCCAGCAGGGCGATGGGGGCCGGCAGCAGCATCGTCCAGCGCCAGGAGAGCTGGGTGAGCAGGCCGGACAGTACGAGGCCCATGGAGAAACCGGTGGCCGCGCAGGTGGTGTAGATGGACAGGGCACGGTTGCGCTGCGTGCCCTCCTTGAAGGTCGTGGTGATGATCGAGAGACCGGCCGGGGCGGTGAACGCGGCGCTCAGCCCCTTGATGAAGCGGCTGGCGATGAGCAGCGGCCCCGAGTCGACGAGTCCGCCGAGGAGCGAGGCGAGGGCGAACACGGCGAGGGCGATCAGGAAGACGCGGCGCCTGCCGAGCAGGTCGGCCGCGCGGCCGCCGAGGAGGAGCAGCCCGCCGTAGCCGAGGATGTAGCCGCTGACGATCCATTGCAGGCTGGAGGTGCCGAGACCGAGGTCTTCGGCGATGGACGGGAGGGCGACGCCGACCATGGAGACATCGAGAGCGTCCAGGAACATCGCACCACAGAGCACCAGCAGGGTGCCCCAGAGGCGAGGGCTCCAACGCTCTTGTGAATGGGGGACGTTGAGCGGAGAGGTCATGCGGAGACAGTACATGCACGCGCATTGAATGCAAGCGCATTTAATTCCCGTGCAACAAAGGGCTCCTTCTCTGCTAACGTGCGGTTATGGCAGGGAACAAGTCCGAGCGGGTACTCGTCGACGAGTGGCGCGACATCCTCGCGCTGCATGCAAGGACCCTGTGCGAGCTCGACCGTGCGCTGCATCAACATGGCCTCGGAGCCAGTGACTTCGAGGTGCTGGATGTGCTCGCGGAGGGTGCGGCCGAGGACGGCGGTGCCGCCTGTCGTGTACAGGAGATCGCCTCCCGGGTCCATCTCAGCCAGAGTGCGCTCTCGCGTCTCATCGCACGGCTGGAGAAGGACGGGCTGGTCTGCCGGGGGATGTGCAGCGAGGACCGCCGCGGTGTGCGCGTTACGCTCACGGACAAGGGGCGGGCTGTCCATGCCGAGGTCCGGCCGCTCCAGCGATCGGTGCTGTCCCGGATGCTGAACGGGCCGCAGGGCTGAAGCTGTCGGCTGCCGGGTGACGGGCGCCGGGCAGGCGCCCGTCGTACGTCACGACCAGGTGATCCCGGAATTCTCCGCCCATAGCCGGGCCGGCCGGTGGTCGCCGGTGAGCGTGACCGCGGACAGCGGGAGCCGGTTCCAGAGCGCGAGGTACAGCTGCTCGGCCGTCCCGCTCAACTCGCAGTCGACGGGATCGAGTTCGGAGGAGTTCCCGCTGCGTACGCCCTGCGGAGGCTCGGCCGACAGGTGTACGGTCCACACCGCGTCCGCATCCGTGACCCGTACCCGAAGTGTGCACGGTACGTCGGTCCGTACCCGGCTCTTCGGCCGGGCGTGGAAACAGGTGAGCAGTTCGTCGATCCCGTCCAGCGCGAGGGCTTCTCCGACAGGAGAGAGCGGTCCGCCGAGCGCCGACTCGGCATCCACCCGGTGCACTGCGGTCTCGTGGGCCTGCCGTCGCGCCCAGAACGCCAGTGGGGACGGTGCGGGCATGAACGACCAGCAGTCGAGGTCGGCGGGCGCGGCCGTCAGCGCATCGACCAGCAGCCCGTGACCCTCACGGAACCAGGCGAGCAACTCGGCCCCGTCCAGGTCGGGTTCACCGCCGTCCGGGTGGTACGCCGTGTGGCCCTCGGTCACGAAAGCAGTTGCCCAGCGGTGCACCATGCCGGTGTGACGGAGCAGATGGCGCACCTGCCAGCCGGGGCAGGTCGGCACCGGAGCGCCCGGCCCCGCCTTGTCGGCTGCGTCCGCCAGCGAACGGCCCTCGTCGGACAGTGACTTGATGTGCTCGGCGATCTTCATGTCGCGATTCTGCCAGGGAAAAAAAACGGGCTGTGGGGCCCAGCCCTTCTTTTCACGCGTGCGTGGCGTTGCGTGCTCCGTACCCCAGCGCCGCCGCGGCCGCCGCCAGGAGCGCCACTGTGGTGAGCGCCACCGGCAGGGAGAACCAGTCGGCCAGGAAGCCGATGGCGGGCGGGCCCAGGAGCATTCCGCCGTAGCCGAGCGTCGACGCGGCGGCCACCCCGCTCGGACCCGCGAGCTCGCCGGCCCGGCCGACCGCGACGGGGAAGATGTTGGCCAGTCCCAGACCGGTGACGGCGAAGCCGAGAAGGGCGAGCCAGGCGGTCGGTGCGAGCGCTCCGAGCAGCATTCCGGCCGCCGCCGTCGCTCCGCCCAGGGCGAGCGTCCGGGTCTGGCCGAGCCGCTCCAGCATGGCCGTGCCGCTGAGCCGGCCGATGGTCATGGTCAGGGCGAACAGGGAGTAGCCGGCGGCGGCGAGGCCGGGCGCGGCCTTCAGGTCCTGCTCCAGATGCAGGGCACCCCAGTCGGCCAGCGCGCCTTCGCCGTACGCGGTGCAGAGTGCGATCACGCCGAAGAGGAGCACGATCCGGCGGGCCCGCCCGCTCAGCCGTCGCGGGGGAGTGGCCGCGGGCAGCCCGGGGGTGGTGGGCGCCGAGGCGTTCTTGTGGCGCAGCAGCGCCGGTCCGGCCGCCGCGGTCACCGCCAGGCCGATGCAGGTGAGCACCGTCAGATGCGTGGCGGCCGAGAGGCGTCCCGCCACCAGGCCGCCGAGTCCGGCGCCGATCATGCCGCCGAGGCTGAACGCGGCGTGGAAGCTCGGCATCACGGGGCGGCGGAGGGTGGCGACCAGGTCGACGGCGGCGCTGTTCATCGCCACGTTCATGCCGCCGTACGCGGCGCCGAAGACCAGCAGCACCAGCCCGAGAGCGAGCGGTGAATGGGTCTGTGCGGGCAGCGCGATGCTCAGGGGAAGCAGGACGCCGCAGATCACGGTGACGGCATGACTTCCGTAACGCCGGCAGAGCCTGCCCGTGAGCATCATGGTGATCACGGCGCCGGCGGAGACGCCCAGCAGAGCGAGCCCGAGGGTGGAGGCGGTGGCGCCGGTCTGGTGCTTGATGGCCGGGATGCGGACCACCCAGCCGGCGAAGAGGAATCCGTCGAGGGCGAAGAACACGGTCAGGGCGGTACGGAGTCGGGCCGACGAGGGTGGGGCGGTGTCTCCGCCAGGTCCCCCCGGTAGGGCCGTCCGCAGTTTGTTTAGTTGCGGCACAAACTCAGCATAGAGGCGCCCTGACAGCAGACGCAAGACGGCTGCACGTCGCGGGCCACGGCAGGCACCGCACGACACCTGGGCGTCGGCAGCGGCTCCGGATCATGGGAGACTCGCCCCCATGAACGGCAAGGCGACCACTACCCGGACAAAGTTGGAGCGGGGCCGCAGTGCGCTCGGACCCGCGCTGGAACTGGTCCACACCGGACGCGCGCCCACGCGTGCCGTCCTGACCTCCGAACTCGGCGTCACCCGCGCCACCGCGGGCGCGGTCGCCGCGGAGCTGGAGGCGCTCGGGCTCATCCGCGTCGACTCCAGCCCCGGCTCCGCCGCCGGTTCGCAGGGCCGCCCCTCGCACCGGCTCGCCGTCAGCGAGACCGGCCCGGTGGCTCTCGCCGCCCAGGTCCACGCCGACGGATTCCGCGCCGCGCTGGTCGGACTCGGTGGCCGGATCGTCGCCACCGCACCCGGCTGCGTCGCCGTCATGGCCGATCCCGCCCAGGTCCTCGGCGAGGTCGTCGCCGCCGGCGCCCAGCTGCTGCACGACACCGGACTGCGCTGCGTCGGCGCCGGACTCGCCGTCCCCTCCGCCGTCGCCGAACCGGAGGGCACCGCCCTCAACCCGCTGCACATCGCCTGGCCCGCCGGCTCGCCCGTCCGCGAGATCTTCGCCGACTGCGTCCGTGAGACGGGCATCACCGGCCCCGCGTTCACCGGGAACGACGTCAACCTGGCCGCCCTCGCCGAACACCGGCACGGCGCCGGTCGTGGCGCCCAGCACCTGCTCTGCGTCGCCACCGGGCACCGCGGCGTGGGCGGCGCCCTGGTCCTCGACGGGCGTCTGCACAGCGGAAGTTCCGGGCTCGCGCTGGAAGTCGGGCACCTCACGGTGAACGCCGAGGGGCGACCTTGCTACTGCGGTGGCCGCGGCTGCCTGGACGTCGAGACCGACCCGCTCGCCTTCCTCACCACCGCCCGCCGGGAGCCGGGACCGGAGGAGTCGCTGCTCAAGCAGGCCGGTGATCTGCTGCGTACGGAGTACGAGGACGCGGCCGTACGCAACGCCGCCGAGGAGCTGATCGACCGGCTCGGCCTGGGCCTCGCCGGGCTGGTCAACATCCTCAACCCCGACCGCATCATCCTCGGCGGCCTCCACCGCGACCTGCTCGACGCCGACCCGGAACGGCTCCGTGCGGTGGTCGCCGACCGCAGTCTGTGGGGGCGCAGCGGCAGTGTGCCGATCCTGCCGTGCACCCTGGCCCACAACAGCCTGGTGGGCGCGGCCGAACTGGCCTGGCAGCCGGTACTCGACGACCCGCTCGCCGCGCTCGCCTGACGGCGCTCAGGCAACAGTGGACCGCCGCACCTGTCAGGACGGGTGCGGAGGGCCGAACGCGAACGCGCGCGCCGGATTGCCGACCAGCACGGCGTCCAGCAACTCCTTGCCGAGGACGTGCTCCAGCCGGGGACGCAGCCGCCGCAGCAGATACGGCATCCCCGGCGTCTCCGGCACGGTGGTGTCGCCGCCGATCAGCAACTGCCCGCCGAAACCGGCGTCGCCGAGCGCCGACAACTGCTCAGGCAGCCGCCAGTCGGTGGCGTGGTGGGCACGCGACGGCCCGTCGAAGGCGAGGAACGCACCAGCCCGCGCCGCCTCGCGCTGCACGAACACGTCCGGCGAGCGGCCCGGATGGCCGAGGATCACGCGCCGCGGATCGACCTCCAGCTCCCCGCACAGCAGCTCCAGTACGTCGAGCGCGCCCGTCCCGAGCTCCAGATGCACCGCGATCGGCGCCCCCGTCCGGTGGTGCGCTTCGGCCGCCGCCGTCATCGTGCTCCGGGCATGACCGTCCACACCGTGGAAGGCGCCCGCGACCTTGATCAGCCCCGCCCGCACTCCGGTCGCCCCGATGCCGTCCGTCAGCTCCGCGACGAACAGCCCGGCCAGGCCGCCCTCGATCCGCCTCAGCAACTCCGGCGCGTACTGCGCCGCTTGATGCAGACCGGTCGCCGCCACCACATGGACCCCCGTCGAGCGGGCCAGCGCGGCCAGATCTCCGGCCCGCCGTCCCATCCCGTACGGCGTCCACTGCACCACCGCCCGCCCGCCGAGTCCGTGGAAGGCCCGCAGCCGCTCCTCGGCTTCGGCCGGATCGTCCAGCTCCAGCCCCCGTAGCCCGGGGCTGCGGATGAAGAGATGGTCATGGGCGTCACAGACGCCCAACCACCCGGCGGGGATGTCACCGAGCACCGTCCGGACCGTGCTCACCACTGCCTCCCCCGACCCAGCCGGTCGCGCTCCGGGGCGGACAGATGCAGCACCTCGTACCGGTCACCCGCTGCCTTCGGCTCCTCCTGCTCCCAGAGGCTGAGGTGGAGCAGCTCCCAGCGCCGCGGGTCGACGGCCAGCGCCGTGGCGACCGCCCCCGGCTCCGTGGCCTGCCGCAGCGATTCCTCCGCCGCGGCGCCGATCGCCACCCCGGGGTCGACCGACTCGGGAAGGTACTCGCGGCGGCGCACCGCGGTCCGGGGCCGTGCGGACGCCGCGCGCCCCTCCGCGTACGAGAGGCCCGTCCAGTGCTGCACCGCGGGCCGGCCGAAGTCATTGACGATGCCCTGGAATCCGGGCCCGAGGAGGAAGGCGTTCATGCCTTCGGGGGCGGACCAGAGGTAGAGCGGGGCGTACTGGTTGACCGGCGAGTTCTCGCCCCGCTCGCGTATCAGGTACGCCTTGAGGCCGAGTCCGGGGAACTCGTCGAGGAGGTGCCCCTTCATGGCCACCCGCTCGCGGATGATCCCCATGTCGTAGTCGGCGGGAAGCGTGATCTCGTACTGCATCGCATGCATCGGGTACTCCTCAGACGGCGGGGTGACGAGACGTGAGCAGCGCGAGCAGACCGGCGACGGCCGCGTCGAACGCGGCGGGGGAGCCCGAGGCGCGCGCGAGCACATATCCGCCCTGGACGGTCGCGACGATCGCCGCTGCGATCTCCTCCGGGACGATCCCCGGCGCGAACTCGCCCTGCTCCACGCCCTCCTGGATGATCCCGGCGAGCCGGCCGCGGAGCCAGGCGAGGGTTTCGTCGACCGGTGCGCGCAGTTCGTCGCTCGCCATGACGTCCGGGTCCATCGTCAGTCGGCCCACCGGGCAGCCCCGCAACACCTCCCGCTCGCGCAGCAGATACGCCGAGAGCCGCTCCTGCGCCGTGCCGGGACCGCCGAGCAACTGCTCGGCCGTATCGCGCAGTTGGGCGGCCGTGCGGGTGATGGCCGCGCGTGCGAGGTCAGGCTTGCCCGTGAAGTGGTGGTACATGCTGCCCTGGCCCGCGCCTGCCTGCTGCTGGATGGCCTTGGGGCTCGTCCCCACGTAGCCGCGCTCCCACAGCAGCTCCTGGGTGGCCTCGATCAGACGGTCCGGAGTGCTCATGCGATCACTGTACATACCAGTAGGTACAGAAGCCATTGACGGGGCCGACCGCCGGGGGGAGCAGTCCTGCCGGCCCTGCGTACTCCCGCGGGGGTACGCGCACTGCCGCTGGCCGTACGACGACCCGGACCCCCCTCCCGCGACAGTCTCGTAAGCGACAGAAGAACGCGAGGCACGACCTCTGACGAGGGAGCTGACCGAGATGAACACTCTGGCCCACTCCGGCGGACCCGGACCCTGGATCCTTCTCTTCCCGCTCATCTGGGCGGCCGTCGTCATCGGCGGCGTGACCCTGCTGCGCCGCACCGTCTGGCGCGGACGCCGAGCCCCCTGGCAGGCACGGACCCCCGAGGGCGGTCCCGGTGTTTCCTCGCCGATCGCGCTCCTCGGCCGACGCTTCGCGGCAGGGGAGATCGACGAGGAGGAGTACTGGCGCCGGCTCTCCGTCCTGGACGAGCAGTTCGGCCGTACCAAGGGCGGTGCGGCATGACCACCTCCGTCCGCACCACGACCACGCCCTCCGCGGGCGCCACAGCCGCCCAGGTCGTCGACGCCGTGAAGGTCTACGGCTCCGGGGACACCGAGGTCAGGGCCCTGGACGGGGTGAGCGTCGGCTTCCCGGCCGGCCGCTTCACCGCGATCATGGGGCCCTCCGGCTCCGGCAAGTCGACCCTGATGCACTGCGCCGCCGGACTCGACACCCTCACCTCGGGCTCCGCCTTCATCGGCGGCACCGATCTCAGCACGCTCGACGACCGCAGGCTCACCCTGCTGCGGCGCCGGCGTATCGGTTTCGTCTTCCAGTCCTTCAACCTCATCCCGACCCTCACCGTCGCCGAGAACATCACGCTGCCGATGGACCTCGCGGGGGAGCGGGGCGACCGTGAGTGGCTCGACGTCCTCATCGACACCGTCGGACTGCGCGACCGGCTGCACCACCGGCCGAGCGAACTCTCCGGCGGTCAGCAGCAACGGGTCGCCGTGGCCCGGGCGTTCGCGGGCAGCCCGGACGTCGTCTTCGCCGACGAGCCGACCGGCAACCTCGACTCCCGTGCGGGCGACGAGGTCCTGCGACTTCTGGGCCGCACGGTCCGCCGTACCTCCCGTACGGTCGTGATGGTCACCCACGACCCGGTTGCCGCCGCCCACGCCGACGAGGTCGTCTTCCTCGCGGACGGACGGCTCGTCGACCGCATGCAGGACCCCACGGCGGAGCGCGTACTCGACCGTCTCAAGGCATTCGACTCCCCGTCCGGCACATCGGCGGTGACATCATGAGCAGCGCCCGCGCCTCCGTGCGCCTCAGCCTCTCCTCGCTCCGCGCCCACAAACGACGCTTCGCCGGGACCTTCACCGCCGTTCTGCTCGGGGTGGCCTTCCTCGCTGGAACCCTCGTCATGGGCGACACCCTCCGCGCCGGTTTCGACAGCATGTTCGGCACCGCGGCCAGCGGTACGGACGCGGTCGTGCGCAGCGCCGACGTGGTCACCGTCTCCGGTGAGACCCAGGGCACCCGGCGGCCCGTGAACACCGGACTGGTGCGGCAGATCGAGCGGACACCCGGGGTCGCCGCCGCGGCTCCCCGCATCGAGGGCGCCGGCCAGCTCATCGGCTCCGACGGCGAACCCATCGGCGGCCAGGGACCGCCCACCATCGCGGGGAACTGGATCGACGACCCCGAGCTCAACCCCTACCGGCTCGCCGAGGGACGCACACCCTCGGCGCCCGGCGAGGTCGTCGTCAACCGCGGCACCGCCGACAGGGGCGGGCTGAAGATCGGCGACACGACCGTCCTGCGCACCCCGGACCCCGTACGTGTCACCCTCGTCGGCCTCGCCACGTTCGGCGGCGAGGACGGCATGGCCCAGGTCACCTACACCGGAATGACGCAGGCCGACGCCGAGAAGTACCTCACGCCGAAACCCGGCGAGGCGGCGAGCATCCAGGTACGGGCCGGCCCCGGCACCGGCCAGCAGGAACTCGTCGACGCGCTGCGCCCCGTCCTGCCCGAGGGCGTGGAGGCCATCACCGGACAGACATCCGCCAGCGAGAACCAGGACATGATCTCCGGCGCCTTCCTGAGCCTGTTCACCACGCTGCTCCTGGTGTTCTCCGGGATCGTGCTGCTCGTCGCGACGTTCTCCATCCACAACACCTTCGCGATCGTCGTCGCCCAGCGCACCCGCGAGAACGCACTGCTGCGCGCACTTGGCGCCTCCCGCCGCCAGATCGTCGGCTCGACCCTCGTCGAGGCCACCGTCGTCGGGATCATCGCCTCCGCGGCCGGTCTGATCGGCGGCATCGCGATCGCCGCCGGACTCCAGGCCCTGTTCCCCGCCATCGGATTCCCGTTCCCCGAAGGCGCGCTGGTCATCAGCGGACTCTCCATGCTCCTGCCCCTGGGCGTCGGCATCCTCGTCTGCCTCGGCTCCGCCCTGGTGCCCGCCGTCCGCGCCGGCCGCATCGCACCGCTCGCCGCCCTGCGGGATACCGCGGTCGACGACTCGGCGGCCTCCCGCAAGCGGATCGTCATCGGCGGCGCGCTGCTTGCCGCCGCGGTCGCCGTCACCCTGACCGGCGTCCTCGTCACCCCGTCCGTCTGGGTGTCGGCCGTGGGAGCCTTCTTCGTACTCGTCTCCTTCGTGGTGCTCGGCCCGGTCGCCTCCTCGTACGCCATACGCGTCCTCGGCGCACCGCTCGACCGGCTGCGGGGCGTCACCGGGGCGCTGGCCAAGCGCAACGCGCTGCGCAGCCCCAAGCGCACATCGGCGACCGCCACGGCACTGATGACCGGTGTCGCCGTCGTCTCCCTCTTCACGGTCTTCGGCGCCTCACTGAAGGCGACCATGGACGAGACCGTGGACCGGTCGTTCGCCGGTGACGTGGCGATCAGCACACCCGGGTTCGGCGCGGGCGGCAGCGGGCTCAGCCCGAAGCTCGCCCCGGCCGTGGACCAACTGCCCGAGGTCGGCACCGCCGTCGGTCTCGGCAAGGGCGTCGCGGAGGTCGACGGCTCCGGGCGGGCCCTCACCGTCACCGACCCGGCCGCTCTCGCCGAAGTCCTCGACCTCGGAGCGGTCGACGGATCACTGGCCTCGCTCGGTAAGGACGGCATCGCCCTGTCGGGCACGGAGGCCGCGAAGCGCGACCTGCACACCGGCTCCACCACCCGGCTCACCTTCAGCGACGGCACCCGGCAGACCTTCACCGTCCGCGCCGTCTACGCCGAGTCGGAGCTCGCGGGCGACTACCTCGTCACCCGCGCGGCCTGGGCTCCGCACCGGGCGCAGGACTCCGACTCCCTGATCGCCGTGTCCTTCAAGGACGGAGTCTCCGCAGACGAGGGGAAGGCCGCGGTGGAGCGGACCGCGGCGGCCTACGGCGGCCCGGAGGTCCAGACCCGTGAGGAGTACGCGCAGTCCTCGGCCGGAGGCATCGACATGATGCTCACGCTGATCTACGCGCTGCTGGCACTCGCCGTACTGATCGCGCTGCTGGGCATCGCCAACACCCTCACCCTGGCCATTCACGAACGCACCAGGGAACTCGGCCTGCTGAGGGCCGTCGGACAGACCAGGAACCAGCTGCGGGCCATGGTCCGCTGGGAATCGATCCTGGTCGCCGCGTTCGGCACGGCAGGCGGCCTGCTCCTCGGCGCATTCCTCGGCTGGGTCCTCGTCGAGGCGTCCGAAGGCTCGGGCGACACTGCCTTCGCGTTCGCCCTGGCACCGGACAGGCTGCTGATCGTGGGCGTGGTCGGACTCGCCGCCGGCGCGTTGGCCGGCTGGCGGCCCGCCCGGCGCGCCGCACGCCTGGACGTACTGCGCGCCATCGCCACGGAGTAGGCGGGCACGTGGTGCGCCCGCCCCGCCCGGTCAGCCGACGACGGCCGACCGGGCGGGCAGCTGTGCGGACGTCTCCAAGGGCCCGAAGGCGAACGGGCCGTCGGTGATCGACCCGTACACCGCGAGCGGCGGCAGCGTGGACGTGCCGCACGGTGCGGGGAGGGTGAACCAGACGACCTTGCCCGCCCCGTCGGCCGGCCGCACGCCCCAGCTCTCGCTGACCGCGGCGATCAGTGCCAGTCCGCGGCCCGAGGTGGCGTCCGAGTCGGCGTCGCCCACGGTCGGCAGCCGTGGGTCGTGGTCGTGGACGGAGACCGTCAGACGGCCGAGCAGCAGCTCGATCTCGACGGTGCATGATTTGTCCGGCTGGGCATGCCGGTGGACGTTGGTCAGCAGTTCGGTGACGCCGAGCGCTGCCTGGTCGATCAGAGGATCGAGATGCCAGTAGCGCAGTTGCGCCGAGATTATTCTGCGGACCTGACCGATCCGCGACGGCAGGGCCTGGAGCTCCACCGCGCAGTGCCTGCTTGGCTCGCTGATCACGGCTGCGACTCCCCGAAATAGGTCCGGAAGAAGACGAAGGAACGGATAGCAGTTGGCTGGCTGCTGTCTCTGGTCTGTATGTCGCGCTCCGGCGGAGACTGGATCACAGTGTCACCGCCGGTGCACCATCAGTGACGTGGGTACAGCGTGACGCAGGCGGTCGCGCTCCGCAACTCGCGGTGGCCGGCCGTCACTGTCAGCTGCCGCCAACCCCGGCGCTGCGCAGTACGTCGAGCAGCCGGCGTGCCGGAGCGGCCCCGTCGCGGGCACGGCTCCGCTGGCCCATCGTCAGCCGGTAGCGCACCCCGTTGAGCCGCGCGATCGCCGAGTCGGCCGCCGGGAGCCATCCCCTCCCCACGCTGACCGCTCCCACCGGAGCGCTGTCGATCTCCCGGCCGTTGCTCGTCAGGAGGGCCACCCGGCCGTCCTTGACGACGACACAGCCGGCCCTGGTGAGCGAGCGGGCCCACCGCTCGATCCTGACCCCACTCGCGCTGAACTCCGTTTCGCGCACGGTGAATCGCCCCCTTTTCGACTGACCTCTCCTGTGCAGTGTGCCCGGACCGGGGCCTCGGCACCAGACGTCCGCCCCGTCGGCACCAAGGCAGTGCTATGGACCATCAAAGTCATCGTTTGTGCAGGTGGGGGGAATACCGTAGGGGTCGGCGAGTATCGGTGACACGAGGAGGAACGCTGATGGACACCAGTGGGCACAGACGTGACGGTGGGGCTGCGGCGACCGTGGACATCGACCGGACCGACCCGGAGTACCGGGCCTGGCTGAAGGAAGCCGTACGCAAGGTCCAGGCCGATGCCAACCGCTCGGCCGACACACACCTCCTGCGCTTCCCGCTGCCCGAGCAGTGGGGGATCGACCTCTACCTCAAGGACGAGTCGACGCACCCCACCGGCAGCCTCAAGCACCGGCTGGCCCGTTCGCTCTTCCTCTACGGGCTCTGCAACGGCTGGATTCGCCGGGGCAAGCCGGTCATCGAGGCGTCCAGCGGCTCGACGGCCGTATCGGAGGCGTACTTCGCGAAGCTGATCGGGGTGCCGTTCATCGCGGTGATGCCGCGCACCACCAGTCCCGAGAAGTGCCGGCTGATCGAATTCCACGGCGGGCAGTGCCACTTCGTCGACGATTCCCGGAAGATCTACGAGGAGTCCACGGCGCTCGCCGCCGAGACCGGCGGCCACTACATGGACCAGTTCACCTACGCGGAGAGGGCCACCGACTGGCGCGGCAACAACAACATCGCGGAATCCATCTACCAGCAGCTGCGGCTGGAGAGGTACCCGGAGCCCGCCTGGATCGTCGCGACGGCGGGAACGGGCGGCACCTCGGCGACGATCGCCCGCTACGTCCACTACATGCAGCACGACACCCGGATCTGTGTGCCCGACCCCGAGAACTCCTGTTTCTTCGACGGCTGGACCCACCACAACCCGCTGGCCACCAGCGACTGCGGCTCCCGTATCGAGGGCATCGGAAGGCCCCGGATGGAGCCCAGCTTCGTGCCCGGCGCCATCGACCGGATGATGAAGGTGCCGGACGCGGCCAGTATCGCCGCGGTACGCGCACTGGAACGCGCCATCGGCCGCAAGGCGGGCGGCTCGACGGGTACGGGACTGTGGAGCGCCCTCAAGCTGGTCGCCGAAATGGTGGAACAGGGCAGCACAGGCAGCATCGTGACGCTGATCTGCGACCCGGGCGACCGCTACCTCGACAAGTACTACTCCGACAGCTGGCTCAGCGGACAGGGCCTGGACATCGCCCCGTACACCGAGACCATCGACCACTTCCTGGCCACCGGGAAGTGGCCGGTCTAGGCCATGATCCGCCGGACACGCCCTAGCCGTTCCCCGCAGGCTCAGGCGGCGGTCCCGGCGGTCCCGGCCAGCCGCCGGCCGAGCTTGCGCACGGCACCCCGGAAGGCCCGGCCGACCCCCGCCCGCCCCAGCCGCACCGTGAACCGGAACAGTGCCCCGCCGTCCGTGGCGAACGTCCACTGCACCCGTGTCCCCGTACCGGCAGGAGTGAGCCGCCACTCCTCCAACAGGGCGGTCATTCCAGGGGCGTTGGTCTCGTCGACCCGGTAGGCGTACCGCTCGCCGGGCTCCCGCGCGACGACCGTCTCGCGGAACACGATGCCGCCCTTGAGCCGGACCACCCGGCCCGCGCCCCCGTCGACGGGCCGGGCCTCCGTCACCGAGGTGAACCAGCCGGGCAAGGACTCCACCTCGTCGGCGAGCGCCCGGTACACCACGTCCGGAGGCGCGGACACCTGGGAGGCGAAGACCAGGCGCAGCGGGGCGGAATCGACGAAGTCGAGCCCCACGGGGCGGAGTCGGCGTGCCATGAACGCACCTCCGGTGCAGTTGGGCGGCGGACGGAACCGCGGACACCATAGCGGCCGGACCGCCAGATGTCCGCTGTGGTGCGCACCGCTCGTCGCCCCGCTGATCGCCCCGTTCATCGCACCGCGTTCAGCGTCCCGCCCGTGTGCAGCCGGGCCGTCAGGCCGGCCGACGCGCCCCGCGTACCGCCTGCGTCGTACCGTACGCGGTGCCGCGCGCCGCACCGCGCGCCTCGATGCGGCTCACGGCCCGGCTCCCCGCCGCCAGTACGTACCACCGGCCCGACGGCGCCTTCCAGTGCGCCGGGTGAACTGCACCAGCACCCGGCTGGGCCCCCGCCAGGTGTCCGCTCTGGTGCACAGCCAGCCTGCCGAAGCCCGGCTCTCGGGCAGGATCTGCTCGGCGAACTCCCAGTTGTTGACGGCGCGGACGCCGCTGCCCCGTACCGCCCGCAGCGAACATGCCGTACGCGCCCAACTCAGCAGCGCGGGCGCGCTTGTCGCTTCGCGCGGCTGACTGGCGCGGCCCCCTCGGCGGGCAGCGGTGTGTACGTGAGGTGGGCCGGGGCCGGATCGCCCAGATCGGTGAGGAGGAACGCGTGCTCCTCCACGACGCGTTCCGACGAGCTCAGCTGGATCGCCGGCCAGGTCTCGCAGGAGCCGCCCGGCGCGGGACGCGGCACGGCGGCCGTCGTCGTCGGACAGCTGCTGCGGTTGCTGCGGGTGGTGGATCGGCATGAAATCGGTGCCTTCTGAGCCGTAGGCGAAAACCGTCGGACCGACAAACGAGTCAATCATGTGACGCTCACACCGCTCGGCGTTTACCGGCGGCGGCCGACCGGCCCTTCGAGCAGCCTGTCGAGCACCCGTGTGAAGGCCCGGCGGCCCGCGGAGGCGACCAGCGGATCGGCCCACCGCGGCAGCAACCGGACGCGCAGCTCCTCCACCCACACCACATGGGAACCGGAATCCGTGGGGTAGACATCGATCGCCGCCCGGCCCAGCAGCACCGAGCCGCGCTTCTCCAACTGGCAGAGGCCCGCCCGCCCGGCCGCGGGCGGTGTCCACCTGACCACTTCCATCGGGTCGTCGAACGCCAGCGGACCCAGGCCCGTCCGGGCCACGAAGACGGTACCGATCCGGGTGGGCAGACCGGTGGGGACGGTGACCGAGGTGAAGGGGACGAGCGCGCCGTGCCGCTCCCAGTCGGTCACCCGGCGCCATGCCTCGGCGGCGGGGAGGGAAGTGAAGCGCTCGATCCGGAAGACGGCCACACAACGATCCTAGGACGTCCCGGGCCTGCCGCGAGCTGAGCGGAACCGGGACAGGTGCGAGACCTCAGAGGGCCGCGTCGGCGGAACCGCCCGCCACCACCAGGTCCGGAAGATGTTCCTCGATCTCCGCTCGCGAACCGGCCGGCAGTCCGGCGTCGGTGACGAAGGTGTCCACCTCGTCGAGCGTCGCGAACGAACTCAGGCCCACCGTCCCCCACTTGGTGTGGTCGGCCACCACGACGACCCGCCGCGCGGCCCGCACGAAGCGACGGTTCGTCTCGGCCTCCGCCAGATTCGGCGTCGACAGCCCGGCCTCGACCGAGATGCCGTGCACCCCGAGGAACAGCACATCGAAGTGGAGCGAGGCGATCGCCTGGTCGGCGACAGGACCGACGAGGGAATCCGAAGGCGTACGCACCCCGCCGGTCAGCACGACCGTGGCCGCCCCCGCCCGCGCACCGCCGTTGGCGGCCGTGCGCTGCGCGCCGTGGAACACATCGGCGACCCGCACCGAGTTCGTCACGACGGTCAGATCCGGTACGTCCAGGAGCTGCTGGGCCAGCGCGTACGTGGTCGTTCCGCCGGACAGCGCGATCGCGCTGCCGGGCACGGCCATGGCGGCGGCGGCCCGCGCGATGTCTTCCTTGGCGGTCAGCTCCAGCGCCGACTTGGCCTCGAAACCGGGCTCGTGCGTGCTCGTCCCGACCAGGGGAACCGCGCCGCCGTGCACTTTCTCGATGACACCCTGGCGGGCCAGTGCGTCCAGATCTCGACGGATCGTCATGTCGGAGACATTCAGCTTGCGGGTCAGCTCGTTGACCCGGACCCCGCCACGCTTGCGCACCTCGTCGAGGATCAGGGCACGCCGCTGCTCCGCGAGCAGATTCTGATTCTCGCTCAACGTCGGGTCCGGTCCTTCCCTCTGGCCGTACGGTCCCGCAGCAGCCTGCCGGACGTGCTCATCCTGCCACGCACCGCCTTCGGCCGTGTCACTGGGGAGATTCGGTGAGATCGGTGCCGTGAGCGGCCCCCGTCCGCGATTCTGGTGACCGCGCACCGCCCCGCGCGGCACCGTCCCTTCTCCGTCGGCCCCACGGGCCGCGCGGTCCAGAGAGCGAGTCACCCAATTGCCCCCTGCCACCCAGCCCCCGAACAGCACCGGCGCCGCGCTGGAACTCCTGGTCCACGGTGTCGGCGGAGCAACCCCCCAGGCGATGCTGCGCGACCCCCGCACGACCCGCGTCACCGGTGACGCCACCGCGGCCATCTACCGGCGTACCGAGGACATCGCCGCCGAGCACGACCCGGAACGGCACCGCGACGAGCCGGTCGCGGAGGCGTACTGCTGGTCCAACCTCACGTCGGGCAACGGCTCCCGCGCCCTGTGGCTGCTCCTGCTCCCCTTCATGGTCGTCAACCTCGCCCACTGGATGCGGCCCAGCGCGCCCGGCCGCACCCGGGCCATCCGCCTGTACGGGCTGCTGGTGCGCCTCGTCGCCCTCAGCCTCACCGTGCTCCTCACAGCAGCGGCCTGCGAGGTCGCACTCGACCTGGCGGCCTGGCAGTGCGCGGGTCAACCGGAGTGCTCCGGACAGCGCTCCTGGCTGGGGTTCCTCTCCACGGCCCAGGGCGGCTGGTGGTCGCAGCCCGGCCGCCGGCTCGTGGTGGCCGCCCTCGTGCCCACCGCGCTGGTGGGGCTGCTCTGGTACCTGTCCAACCGGACCTGGAGCGCGTACGAGTCCCAGCGCCCGCTCTCGGGTGCCGAACCGGAGCAGGCAGAGGCGGACGCGGCGGAGGAGGCCGCTTCCACCGGCGCCGTCGTCCCGCCCGTCGTCCGCCCCGCGCTCGGCAGGCCCGGCTTCTGGTTCGGACGCCGGCTCGTCGCCCGGCTGCGCGCCGCGCACACCGCCGCCGGATTCCTCACCGTCGCCGCCGCCGTGGGGGGCGCCGCAGCCCGCCACGACCGGGCCACCGACAGCCCCGTACCCGGCATCCTGGGCGGCCTGCTGGAAGGGGCTCTCGTGGCGTGCGGTCTCGTCGTCGTCCTCGTGGTCTGCCGCCGGGGCCGCAGCGAACGCCGCCTGGACAACAGCCTCGACCGCGCCGTCATCACCTTCCTGCCCGGCGCCGCACTGGCCCTGCTCTTCCTCACCGCGGTGTACGCCTCCTGGTCGCGCCCCGGCTGGGTGGCCGACGGTGCACTGCCGGGGGAGGTCACCTTCCGGGTGCTCGCCATAGGCCAGGGCGTCCTGGTCGTCGCTCTCGCCGCCGTCGCGCTGAGCCTGTACACCCGTAACCCCGAACCCCGCACCATCCTCTACGGCCTGGGCGGACCCGCGGTGGCGATGCTCGCCTGCGCACTCGGCGGCGTCATGACCGGCGGGGTCGCCCAGCGCGTCGCCGACTGGCTCGACGGCTCCGGCACCCCCGGCATGGGCCGCGGCTCCGTCATAGAGGGCCCGCCCGTTCTGCTGAGCTGGCAGGCATCCGTCATCCCGGTCCTCCTCCTGCTCCTGCTCGTCCCGGTTCTCACGCTGATCGTCCGCACCGCACGCAGCGCCCGTCGCATGGGACCCGCTGTCGAGGAGGAGTACGGGGAGAAGCGGCCCGACCCCGAACGGACCCGGCGGATCGCCCGGACCCGGGCCACCGCCGCGCTCACCGACTCAGCCCCCTGGCTCCTCGGCGCACTCTCCGGCGCCACCCTGCTGCTCGGCGCGGGAGCGGTCGCCGCGTCCTGGGCCACCGGCCAGGTGCCGGGACTGGCCACGGACGGAGCCGCCCCCGTCGTCGAATCGCTCGCCGAAGCCGCGCAGTCGACCGGCTCCTGGATGGTCGGCGTCGGCTTCATACTCTTCGTCACCTGGGGCCGGCGCGCCTACCGTGATGTCTCCGCCAGGCGCACCATCGGCATCCTCTGGGACGTCGGTACGTTCTGGCCGCGCGCCGCCCACCCCTTCGCCCCGCCCTGCTACGCCGAGCGGGCCGTCCCCGATCTGTCGTCCCGGATGTCGGCCTGGACCGGACGCACCCGCGGGCGGCTCGTCATCTCGGGTCACTCCCAGGGCAGCGTCCTGGCGGCATCCGCGGTCTGGCAGCTTCCCGACGCCACCCGCCGCCGGGTCGCGCTGCTCACCCACGGCTCGCCGATCGAGCGGCTGTACGGGCGCTGGTTCCCGGCCTACTTCGGCCCCGTCGCCCTGGAGGGACTGCACCGCTCCGTGCACTGCTGGCGCAACCTGTGGCGCGCCACCGACCCGATCGGCGGCCCGGTGCGCATCGAGGAGGGCGGGCGGCACGAGGTCGACCGCGGGCCGCTGAAGGACCCGCTGGTCTACGGCCGCACTCCCGAACACCCGCTGCCCGAACCGATCCTGGGCCACTCCGACTACCAGGCCGACCCGGTCTTCGCCGAGGAACGGGCCGCCCTCCTCGAACGGCTCGACGCGATCCTGCCCCGCCAGGCCGACGGGGAGGTTCAGGGCAGCTCGGGCAGGTCCTCCGGGTAGAGCAGGGTGAGGTCGTCCGTGCTTGTCTCGGCGAGCTGGGCGACCCTCCCGGCATGCCTCTCGACCATCGACTCGAAGGTCTGGCGGGCGGTGCGGCCGTTGCCGAAGGCGGGGCCCTTGGGGAGCTCGGTGAAGTACTTGAGCAGCGCTTCCCCGGTGCCGTCCGCCAGGCTGTACTCGTGCTCGTCGGCCTGCTGCTCGACGATGCGCAGCAGTTCCTCGGGAAGATAGTCGCTGAAGGTGATGGTCCGTGAGAAACGGGACGCCACACCGGGGTTGACGGTGAGGAACCGCTCCATCTCGTGGGTGTACCCGGCGACGATCACCACCACCGCGTCCCGGTGGTCCTCCATGAGCTTCACCAGCGTGTCGATCGCCTCGCGGCCGAAGTCCCGGCCGGAGTCCTCCGGCGACAGGGCGTACGCCTCGTCGACGAACAGGACCCCGCCGCGTGCCCGGTCGAACGCCTCCTGGGTCCTGATGGCGGTGGAGCCGATGTGCTCGCCGACGAGATCCACCCGGGACACCTCGACGAGGTGGCCGCGCTCCAGCACCCCGAGGGAGGCCAGGATCTCCCCGTACAGCCGTGCCACTGTGGTCTTGCCCGTACCGGGGGAGCCGGTGAAGACGAGGTGGCGGCGCACCGAGGCGGCCTTGAGCCCGGCCTCCCTGCGGCGCCTGCCGACCTCGATCATGTCGGTCAGGGCCCGCACCTCGCGCTTGACACTGTCGAGGCCCACCAGCGCGTCCAGTTCACCGAGGACGGTCCCTGAGTCGCGTACCGGATCGGCCGGAACCGCGGGGGAGGGCTCGGTGGTGTGCACACGCTGGTCGGGCATCGCGCTGAGCAGTCCCGGCGTCGACTGGGTCGCCGTCAGCACCGCGGGCGGCGGGGTCCCGGCGCCGAGCACCCCGCTCTCGTCGCTCGTGCAGTCGTCCACCACGGGACCGGTCCCGTGTCCGTCGGCCTGTGACGTGCCGCCCTCCGCGAATTCGTAACCACCGCGGGCGCAGCGCTCCGTACGGCAGCGGCTGAGCGTGGTGCGGCAGCCGTCCATGACATGGAAGCCGTAGCCGTCGCTCCCGGTGACCCGGCAGCTGTTGAAGGTGCCGCGCCCCTCGGCGGAGACGTAGAAACCGGCCTCGGCGGGCGAGGTGACCGTGCACCGCTCGATGGTGGGGTCGGCGCCCTTGGTGACGATGACACCGGTCTGCGCGGCGTCGATGGTGCAGTTGTTCAGTGTGCCGCCGCTGCCGTGGTCACGGAACCAGGCGCCTGTGGACGCCTCCCGGATGCGGCAGTCGTCCAGCTGGGCGGTGGCCCCGTCGCTCACCGACACTGCGGTGTTACGGATCTGCGAGAGGTCGCTGTCCACGACATCGGCGCGTGAGCCCCGGTCGAGGACGAAGAGGGCGTCCGGCACGTCGTGGATGCGGCACGAATCGAGTATCACGGTCGCGCCGTCGCTGACCCAGACCGCCGGGTAGTCGCCCGTACTGTCATGGATCTCGCACTGGTTGGCGTCCACCCGCGTGCCCGGGTCCCAGACCGACAGTCCGTTGCGGCCGAACCTGCGCACGGTGGAACGGGTCAGCGTGAGGACCGAACGGGACCGCAGATCGACCGCGTTCTCCGGGATGTCATGGATATCGCAGTCGGCGAGTGTGAGCACCGCGTCGGTGTCGAGCGTGATGCCGTCCGCGGCGGTGCGGTGCACGGTGCAGTCGGTGAGATGTGCGGTGCCGCGGGCCGTGATCTGGACTCCGCTGCCCTTGATCTCGTACACCTCGCAGCCCACGGCCTCCAGGGAACTGCCCTCGCCGGTCACGCTCAGCCCGGCGCCCGAGGTGTGGTGGACGCGGCAGCGTTCCAGCCGCGGGTGTGCGCCGTCGCGGACGGAAACGCCGGACTGCCCGGCGGAGACGATCTCGCACTCCTCGAACACACCGCCCGCCCCGTCGAGCACGGCGATGCCGACGCCGGCCGGATTGTCGACGGAGCAGCGGCGCACGGAGGGCCTGGCGGCGCCCCGTACTTCTAGCCCGGAGGCCGAGCGGGTCACGATCCGCAGATCCGAGAGCTCCGGCGTACCCTCCTCGACGAGCAGACCGGGAGCCGCCGAGTCCTGGCCCTCCACATGGAGATCCTGGATGACGGCCGAAGCCCGCACGGTGAGGGGTACGCCGTCGATCGGCGCGATCCGCACGGAACCGACGGACCCTTCGGGGCCGCGCAGCGTCACCGCGCGGTGGACCACAAGATTCTCCCGGTACGTGCCGGGGGCGATGGTGAGCACATCGCCGTCGGCCGCGGCCTCCAGGGCGGCGGTGAGGGAAGCGTATTCACCCGTGCGGCGCCGCCATCGCGATGTGCCGGTGTGCGTCACCTGGACCGTGCCCTGTGCCATGGCGCTGCTTTGCCCCCACCTCGTGCTGTGTGCGCTGCCTCGTGCCTGTCCGCGTCCTGTGCGCGTGCCGGAGGGCCGGACTTCCGGCAGCGCTGATTCCGGGTCCGCCTGCCGAGGAGTCGGGCGGGCCGGTCCACCGTAGCGCGCGCGACGGGCGGGAGTTGACGAGTCGGCTGCTCATCAGCCCCACGGGGGTCCGCCGACGGATTCCCGGAACCGTTTCGTCAGCTGCCCTTCCCGGTCCTGCCCCAGTCCGGACCGGCCCTCGCCCATGCCCGGTCCAGCTGTGCGTACCGCTGCTGTCGCAGCCGCCACACGATCAGCCGGCGGGCCGCTTCGATCAGGCCGGCGGAGAGGAGGAACACGCCGAATCCGGCCAGTGCCGCATGGGTGTGCGCGGTGGGTGCGTCCATGGGGCGCAGCGCAGGCCTGCCCAGGTCGTCCGTCCAGATCCGCACCTCGGAACCGGGTCCGGTGACCCGGGAAGCCGTCGACACCCTCCCCGTCCGCATCGTGCCGTCGGGGGTGCGCCAGCGGGCCACCACCGGGGTCTGCGCGGCACGCTCCGACGCCACTTCCGAATCGCCGGCGAACTGGCCGGGCCGGTCGGCCCGGCGCACCACGACGGCCCTCGTGAGATGACGCTCGGCGTGCTGGGCCCGTACCGACTGCTGGAGGGCGTCGTCCGTGAGCGAACCGCAGATCCACCCGATCACCGGCGCCGCGAGCAGCATCAGGAGCAGGGCGAACAGCGCCGCCCACGCCTCGACACGATCGGTGGCACGGCGCAGCGGATTGTGCCGCCAACGCCAGACTCCCGAGACCGCTCGCACAGCTGTCCACCCCCTTCCGTATCCGTGATAACCCGATACGGAAGGGTTCGCACTCCGGAGCAGCGAAGAGAGAGCAACCTCACCCTGCCCAACGTCCGGGTCGTCCGGGACAGTTCCCGGGAACCGGCCGGTCAGCCGAGGACGCGGACCTGGTCCCCGACCCGGATCACTCCGGTCCCGTCGGGGATCAGATACCGCCCGAAGATCAGGTCCTTTCCGATCCGGCGATGGCGGGCGAGCGTCCGCAGCGGCTCCCTGCCGCGCTCCGCCTTCGCCTGGTCGGTGGTGGTGATCGCGCAGCGCCCGCACGACTTCACCACCCGGAAGGAGACATCGCCGATGGCGATCCGCCGCCAGTCGTCCTCCGCCCATGCGTCGGTGCCCGCCACGACGACATTCGGCCGGAACCGGTTCATCGGGAGCGGCCCCTCGTCCGGGTACTCGCCCTGGGCGACGAGGGAGTTGAGGGCATCCAGCGAGGCGAGGGTGGTGAGCAGGAGCGGAAACTCGTCGGCGAGGCTGACGGTTTCGCCCGGGCGCGCGTGCGCCGGGTCGAGGAGCTTGCTGTGCTCGGGCGGAATGGGCCTGCGGTGCGCGGGCGCGTCGAGATGGACGAGCCGGACCTCCGCTCCGAGGTATGCGCCGAGCCACTCGTGGGCGTCCCCCGACGCCTCCACGACCTCGATCTTCTGCTTGAACAGATCCACGGCGACCGTACGGCCCGGCGCGGGGACCTCCACGGTCAGTGGCGCGTTCTCCGGCGCCGACAGTTCGATCCCACCGCCCGGCAGCGGCCTGGCGGATATCAGCGCCATGCGGGCGCGTTGGCGCTGCGTGACGACCCTGTCCGCGGCGTCGACGAGCATCCAGCGTCGGTCGCCGTCGAGTCCCCATGGCTCGACGGCGGCCTCGCTTCGCGCGTACGCGGCCAGTGACTTGACCGGATGGATATGGACGGCCTGCAGCACGGGAAGATCCATGCGGCCATGCTGCCAGCCGGTCAGTACCCCCTGCCCTGATACGGGCGGTTGTACGGGTCCTCGTACGGAGACGCCACCGGGGCGGGCCGGGGCGAAGCCGGACGCATCGACTCGTAACCCGTGCCGGGCGCGGGGCGCTGCGGCTGGGGCTGCTGCTGGTAGCCGCGCGGTGCGTTCGGCTGCTGCGGGATGTACGGCGCAGGGGCGTGCTGCAACTGGGCGGGCTGCATCGGCGCCTGTTGGTAATGCTGCGGGGCGGGCTGCTGGTACCCGTAGGACGGCTGGGAGGGAGCCGCGGGAAGGGCCGGCAGCGCCGACGGCAGGGCCGGCAGATAGCTGTTGCCGGTGTCATAGGCGGCAGGCACTCGGATCGGTGCGATCTGAGGGGTGCCCCGCTCCGCGACCAGGGAGTCGTAGATCGGAGTGTCGGGGAACGACGGTGCGGCGTAGTAGCCGCCGCCGTAGGTGGAGCGGGGGGAGGTCATGGCACCTAAGTTAAGCCCACGATGTGCTGATTGGGGAGCCCGATAAGAGGGTTGATTTGGGTGTTGTGAGTGAACAGGGATCCCCAATGCGAGCGAACTTGGGAAAATAGGGCACCCAAGCGCTCGATGATCGTGTAAAGGGCGAGTTCACAGGGGGTTACCGGCGGATCGCCCAGCCGGACCCGTCACGGCTGTGGGCTCTCCGGTGCGCCGGGGATTAGGTTGTGCCGGGAAAGGCTTTCGGGCAGCCGGACTCGCGATGGGGGCGAGCATGACCATGCTAAAAGGAACCAATGTTCCGGTGCCGGCTCAAGCGGTGCGGGTCGAATTGGGGTGGCGCACCACCCCGGGGGCACCGGACGTGGATGCCTCGGCGCTCCTTCTCGCCTCGGGAAAGGTTCGCAACGACGCGGACTTCGTCTTTTACAACCAGCCGGCCCACGCATCGGGCGCGGTACGCCACGAGGGCAAGGCGACCGCAGGCGACCGGGTCACGGACACCCTCGCGGTCGACTTCTCGCGTATCGAGCCCGCCATCGACCGCATCGTTGTCGCGGCCTCGGCGGACGGCGGGAGCTTCGGCCGGGTGACCGGGCTGTACGTACGGGTCGTGGACGCGGCGAGCGGCGCCGAGACGGCCCGGTTCGAGAGCACCGACGCCACCGTCGAGACCGCGTTCATCCTCGGCGAGCTCTACCTGCGCCAGGGAGCATGGAAATTCCGGGCCGTCGGTCAGGGATACGGCACCGGACTCGAGGGCCTCGCCACGGACTTCGGTATTTCCGTCGACGAACCACAACAGGCGCAGCAGCCTCCCCGGCCCCCGGCGTCACAAGCGACCCTGAGTTCGCCCCCGCCGGCCCCCATGGCACCGCCGCCCGCACCTCCCGCACCGGCAGCTCCGCCCGCTCCGCCCGTGACACAGCCCGTGAGGCTGACGAAGGTCACCCTCACGAAGGAAGCGCCTTCCGTCTCCCTGTCCAAACAAGGAGGCACCTCGGGTGCCCTTCGTGTGAATCTCAACTGGGAAGTGCGCAAACAGTTCAAGAGCTGGGGCGCCAAACTCGGCCGGGCCGTCGCGATGCACGCCGACCTCGATCTCGATCTCTGCGCACTCTACGAACTCACCGACGGCAGCAAGGGAGTTGTCCAGGCACTCGGAAACTCCTTCGGCTCTCTCAGCAGGCCGCCCTATATCCATCTCGACGGCGACGACCGAACCGGCGCCCTCTCCACCGGTGAGAACCTCACAGTCAACCTCGACCACAAGGACCGGCTGCGCCGCCTTCTGATCTTCGTCACCATCTATGAAGGCGCCCGGAGTTTCGCCGATCTGCATGCCACGGTCACTCTCCAGCCGCAGCACGGCGCCGCCATCGACTTCTCCCTCGACGAGTGCACCGTGCCCTCCACCGTCTGCGCGCTCGCGCTGATCACCAGTAACGGGGGAGACCTCACCGTGCAGCGCGAGGCCCGCTATCTCGTCCCGCAGCGCGGAGTGAGCCCGCAGCGCACCATCGACGCCGCCTACGGCTGGGGAATGAACTGGACCCCGGGCCGCAAGTGAGCCCGCGCCGCCCGCGTCACCGGTCCGGTGCGGTCTCGGGACGGGCGTACGTACGCCCCTTCCAGGCCGCGCCGCGCCCCCGGCGGTGCTGCACAGCCGAATCGACGGTCATCAACAGATACAGCAGCGCGGTGACCGGCAGCAGAGGCGCGAGCCACAGCGACTGCCGGTAGTACGCCAGCATCGGCATATACGTCCCCGCCATCACCGCCCACGCAGCCCCTCCCGCCCACGCGGCCACCGCGTCGCCCGTCAGCAGCCCGGTGACGAGTGTGCCGGGCGGGGCGAGATAGACGAGCGCGAGACCCGGCACCGTCCCGGCGAGCAGCAGCGGGCTGTGCCGCAACTGGGTGTACGCGCTTCGCGACACCATCCGCCACAGATCCCCGAGCCGGGGATACGGGCGGACACTGTCCACCCGCTCCGCCAGCCCCAGCCAGATCCGGCCACCGCTGCGCTGCACCGCACGCGCCAGCGACACGTCGTCGATCACCGCCTGCCGGATGGACTCCGGAATCCGCGCCCGCTCGGCGGCCTCGATGCGCAGCAGCACGCAGCCGCCCGCGGCGGCGGCCGTCCCCGAGCCCGCCCGATTGACCCGGCGGAACGGATAGAGCTGTCCGAAGAAGTAGACGAACGCCGGCACGATCAGCCGCTCCCAGCCGCTGACCACCCGCAGCCGGGCCATCTGCGAGACCAGGTCGAAACCGTCCGCGGTCCCCGTGGTCGCGGCGGCGACCAGCTCCCGCAGGCTGTCCGGCTCATGCGCGATATCGGCGTCCGTCAGCAACAGGAACTCCGGCTTGCGGGCCCGGGCCAGCGCGATCCCGTGCCGGACGGCCCAGAGCTTGCCGGTCCAGCCCGCCTCCGGCTCACCGGGCGAGGACACCGTGAGCGGCAGCCCCCCGTACCGTACGGACAGCGTGCGGGCGAGATCACCGGTGCCGTCCTTGCTGCAGTCGTCGACCAGGAAGATCTCGGCCTCGCCCGGATAGTCCTGCGCCAGCAGCGAGGGCAGGCTCACGGGCAGCATGTCGGCCTCGTCCCGGGCTGGGACGACAATGGCCACCGACGGCCAGCGCGCTGGGTCCGTGCGCCGGGGAAGCCGCTGGTCAGTGCGCCAGAACAACCCCTGCCCCAGCAGTAGCCACACCCACACGATCAGCGAACCCACGGCGATCCAGGCAACGGCGCTCATCCGCCGAAGTCTGCCCCACTTCCACAGGGCCGCAAGGGGTGTCGACTATGGTGACCGGGTGAAGATCGCCCTGATGGACTCCGGAATTGGCCTGCTCCCGACGGCGGCGGCGGTGCGCCGACTGCGGCCGGACGCCGACCTGGTGCTCTCATCCGACCCGGACGGGATGCCCTGGGGACCGCGTACGCCGCAGGATGTGATCGAGCGCGCGCTCGCCGTGGCCCGCGCGGCGGCCGTGCACCGGCCGGACGCCCTGATCATCGCCTGCAACACCGCGTCCGTCCACGCCCTGCCCGCGCTCCGCGCCGAACTGGAGCCCGCACTGCCGGTCATCGGCACCGTGCCCGCGATCAAGCCGGCGGCCACGGGCGGCGGATCCGTCGCCATCTGGGCCACCCCGGCCACCACCGGCAGCCCGTACCAGCGCGCACTGATCCGTGACTTCGCCGACTCCGTCGCCGTCACCGAGGTCCCCTGCCCCGGCCTCGCCGACGCCGTGCAGCACGCCGACGAGCCCGCCATCGACCGCGCTATTGCGGCGGCGGCGGCCCTCACCCCGCCGGACGTACGGGCCGTCGTCCTCGGCTGCACCCACTACGAACTGGTCGGCGAACGCATCCGTGCCGCCGTCCAGCAGTCCGGACGGGCCCCCGTCACCCTGCACGGCTCGGCCGGCGCCGTCGCCGCCCAGGCGCTGCGCCGCATCGGCGCCGGCACCCCTCCGTCGGCCGAACCGGCCGGCACCCTCGCCGTCATCCTCAGCGGACGCGCCGCCGAGCTGCCGGAAGCCGCCCTGGCCTACGAGGAAGGGCGTCTGCTGAAGGCGCTCAGCCCCGTCCGCTGACCGGCCCGAGAGCCCCTGATCGGGCTCACAGCCCCTCCCCGGCACGCGAAATCTGAGTACGCTGCCTGGCATGAGGGACCACACCGGCAAGGGCAGCCACGGTTCGAGCGAGGCCCCGTCAACCGTCTGGCACGGCCGCGCGACCAACCGTGCGCAGTGGCTGCTGGCGGCTGCGGGCGCGGGGTGCATGGCCCTCGGTATCCAGCTCGCCGTCGACTCGGCCTGGACCTCCGGAATCGCCCCCCTGCTGATGTCCGTCATCGGCTGCATCGCCGCCGGACTGCTCATCATGTTCGGCACCCTCGCCTTCGTCCACGTGGCGGTGAAGGTGGACGGCGACGCCCTGGAGGTGCGCTGCGGCCACATCGGCCTGCCACGCCGCCGCATCCTGCTCACGCATGTGGTGGGCGCGGAGTTCGCACCCAAGGTCACCCCACGCGAATGGGGCGGCTGGGGCTACCGCTGGCGCCCCGAGCAGGGTACGGCGGTGGTGGTGCGCAGAGGCGAGGGTCTGGTGCTGAGACTCGGCGACGGCAGAACCTTCACGGTCACGGTGGACAACGCGGAAGCGGCAGTACGGTTCATCCGCGACCGGCTGCACCTGTCGGCGACGGGACCTCGGGCGACCGAGGCCTGACGCGGGCCGTCGGGCTCGGGGCGTGTCCCCACTGCTGCCCCATCAGTCGACGTCCTCGCCCACCGTGCGCCGTGCCGAGGCCAGCCCCGCCAGCAGGCCCGCTCCCGCCGTCACCGGAGTGAAGCTCAGTGCGTTGCCGACGACTGCCAGGGCGGCGAGGGCGGTGAGCGCCGCACCCGCCGTCAGCACCACGGCCGTCGTCCGGGGCGAGCGCCACAGCACGTACAGCAGCCAGCCGAAGGCGATGCCCAGCAGCGCGACGCCGACCACCCCCTGCTCGGCAGCCTGCTGAAGGGGCGCGGAGTGCGGCTTTCCGTCGGAGCGGAGGGACTCGCGGGCGGTGGGGCTCAGCTCACCGAAGCGGTCCGGGCCCACGCCCAGCAGCGGGTTCTCCTTCGTCAGTTCCACGGCGTCCCGCCAGAGCAGCACCCGGTTCCGGGTGAGTGGCCCCTCCAGGGAGACTGCGAGACCGTCCGGCAAGGCGTGCTCGGCCACCGCCCACGACAGCCCCACCATCAGGCCGGCGACCAGCCCGAGCCCGGCGAGGCCCAGCAGTCTGTGGCGCATCCGGATGGCGGCCAGCGAGCAGAGCAGCACCCCCAGGGCCGCCATGAAGCCGAAGACCGAGCCGAGGGTGAGCGCGGCGCACGCGGTGGCGAGAGCGAGCAGACGCAGGGTGACGCGCAGCGAAGCCCGGTCCGCCGCGGCCGCCGCGCAGCAGGCCGATCCCGCGGCCAGCACCAGCAGGGCGGCGGCGGCCCCCGTGTGACCCGGGGTGATGTCGGCGGCGGCCGTGGCGCCCGGCATGCCGTGGCGCGAGACCAGGGCCATGACCAGGGCGGCGAGCGCGGCGGCGGAGGCCGCGACGACCGGGAGGAGCGTTCCGCAGATCCGGCCGCAGGTGAACCCGGCCGCGACCGCCAGCAGCGCGAGCAGGACGCCTTCGGGCCGGGTGTCGCGGCCCGCGGCGCTGAGCAGCGACCAGATGGCGCAGGCAGCGAGAATCACGGCTCCGGCCGCGTCGGAGGCGTTGCCGCGCTCACTGGAGACGTACCGGCCCACTGATGCGGTCATCGTGTCGACCCCCCGGCCTCGACCGTTCCGCCCACGACGGCCGGAATCCGGCCGATCGGCAGAGACTGGCGCACACGCTAACGGCCGTGGAGCCCGCATGTGGGGGAATGGCGCAGAAACGTTGCGGCGTACCGCGCTCCCGACCCGTCACCGGACGAGGCCCGGCCCGTACGGGACTACGGAGGAACCGTCCCGGACCGCGGTGCCCACAGGCGGTCGCCGTAGACTCCGCCAGGTGAGCGCCACCATCACCTCCATAGACGAATCGCCGTCCGCCCCCGCCTCCCGCGGCAGAAAGCTGTGGCCGCGGTTCGTCCGCCCGGCCGCGGCCGCACTTTCCGGTGCACTCTTGTACGCGAGCTTCCCGCCGCGCCCCCTGTGGTGGCTGGTTCTGCCCGGTTTCGCCCTGCTCGGCTGGGTCCTTTTCGGACGCCGGCTGCGCGCCGCGTTCGGCCTCGGCCTCCTCGCGGGCCTCGGCTTCATGCTGCCGCTGCTGCACTGGACCGGGGAAGAGGTCGGCCCCGTGCCGTGGCTGGCGCTGGCCGTCGCGGAGGCGCTCTTCATCGCGGTGGGCTGCGTCGGCATCAGCGCCGTCACCCGCCTCCCGTACTGGCCGGTCTGGGCCGCGGCCGTCTGGACGCTCGACGAAGCGCTCCGGGCCCGTGTGCCGTTCGGCGGTTTCCCCTGGGGGAAGATCGCCTTCGGCCAGGCGGAGAGCGTGTTCCTTCCACTCGCGGCACTGGGCGGCACCCCGCTGCTCTCCTTCGCGGTGGTGCTGTGCGGTTTCGGACTCTTCGAAGCGGTACGCCAGTTCCGTATGTACCGCGCGACCGGCACCGTCCCCCGGGCCGCGATCGCCGTGGCCGCCGCGACCGTCGTCGTACCCGTGGCGGCGGCGTTCGGCGCGCTGCCCCTCGTCGACGCCTCTGCGGAGGACGGCACCGCGACCGTCGCCGCGATCCAGGGCAACGTGCCGCGCCTCGGCCTCGACTTCAACGACCAGCGCCGCGCGGTCCTGGACAACCATGCCCGCCGCACGGAACAGCTCGCCCGTGAGGTGGAGGCGGGCACCGTGCCCCAGCCCGACTTCGTCCTGTGGCCGGAGAACTCCTCCGACCTCGACCCGTACCGCAACCCCGACGCCCGCATCGTGATCGATGACGCCGTCAAGGCGATCGGTGTGCCGACCGTCATCGGCGCTGTCGTCTCCCCCGAAACGGGCCCCCTGCGCAACACCCTCATCAAGTGGGACCCGGCGGACGGCCCCGTCGCCACGTACGACAAGCGCCACATCCAGCCGTTCGGCGAGTACATGCCGATGCGATCCTTCGTCCGTATCTTCAGCAAGGACGTCGACCGGGTGCAGCGTGACTTCGGACCCGGCAAGAAGGTCGGCGTATTCGACCTGGCCGGTACGAAGGTGGGGCTCGTCACCTGTTACGAGGCGGCGTTCGACGACGCGGTACGCGACACCGTCAAGCACGGGGGGCAGCTCATCGCCGTACCGAGCAACAACGCGACCTTCGGGCGCAGCGAGATGACGTACCAGCAGCTGGCGATGAGCCAGGTGCGGGCGGTCGAACACGGGCGGTCCGTCGTCGTCCCCGTCACCAGCGGCGTCAGCGCCGTGATCCGGCCGGACGGCACGATCGTGCAGAAGACGAAGATGTTCACCCCGGCCGCTCTGGTCGACGAGGTGCCGCTGCGGTCCTCGCTGACGCCCGCGACCCGCATGGGCCCGCTGCCCGAGGGGATTCTCGCGCTGCTCGCCGTGGCCGGCCTCGGCTGGGTGACGGTCCGCGGCGTACGCACCCGTAAGCTGGGCGAGCCCGCCGCCCCCGTTCCCGCCGCCCCCGTTCCCGGTGGGACGGACACGTAGGCTCGGCGCATGGCTACTCCCGACTTCATCCGAGACATCCGCGCGACCGCGGGTCATCAGCTGCTCCTGCTGCCCGGTGTCACCGCGATCGTCTTCGACGACGAGGGCAGAGTGCTGCTCGGCCGGCGCTCCGACACCGGCAAGTGGTCCGTCATCGGCGGCATCAGCGAGCCGGGGGAGGAGCCCGCGGCGACGGCCGAACGCGAGGTGTACGAGGAGACCGCCGTGCACTGCGTGGCGGAGCGGGTGGTGCTGACCCAGGCACTTCAGCCCGTGCAGTACGCCAACGGCGACCGCTGCCAGTACCTGGACATCACCTTCCGCTGCCGGGCCACCGGTGGCGAGGCGCGGGTCAACGACGACGAGTCGCTGGAGGTGGGCTGGTTCTCCGTCGACACGCTGCCGTCACTGGACGAGTTCGCCCTGTTCCGGATCAAGCAGGCCCTCACCGACGGACCGACCTGGTTCGAACGCAGCCCCCAGCCCGAGCAGCCGTAGCGCAGAGGGGCCGCCCGTCACCTCACCGGTGGCGGACGGCCCCCCGCATGGAGCCGGGCGAGGTGGAGCGACCCCCTCAGACGCTGCGGGCGTCGGCGGACACCGGGGCCTTCGCGCCCGGTTCGTCATCGGGCTCCGCCCCGACGTCCGACAGATCCCGGTTGCGGGTCTCCTTCGCGCACAGGATCGCCACCATCGTGAGCAGCGCGGCGGCGATGACGTACAGGGCGATGGGCGTCGCGGTGCCGTAGTGGTCGAGCAGCGCGGTGGCGATCAGCGGAGCCGGCGCACCGGCCGCGACCGACGAGAACTGCGCACCGATGGACGCACCCGAGTACCGCATGCGCGTCGCGAACATCTCCGAGAAGAAGGCCGCCTGCGGTGCGTACATCGCGCCGTGGAAGATGAGCCCCACCGTGATGGCGAGCAGCAGATTCCCGAAGCTGCGGGTGTCGATCAGGGCGAAGAACGGGAACATCCACAGCGCCACGCCGACCGCACCGATGAGATAGACCGGCCTGCGCCCGATCCGGTCGGACAGCGCGCCCCACAGCGGGATCACGACGAAGTGCACGGCGGAGGCGATCAGTACGGCATTGAGTGCCGTCTGCCTGCTCAGTTCCGCCGCCACGGTCGCGTACACGAGGATGAACGCCGTGATGACGTAGTAACTGATGTTCTCCGCCATCCGCGCACCCATGGCGATCAGAACGTCCCGCCAGTGATGGCGCATCACGGCGACCAGGGGCATCTTCTCGGCCTTTTCGCTGGTCGCCTTGCGCTCCGATGCCCGGGCCAGAGCGGCCTTGAACACCGGTGATTCATCGACAGAGAGACGAATCCACAAGCCGACCATCACGAGCACGCCGGAAAGCAGGAAGGGGATGCGCCATCCCCAGGCCAGGAACGCCGCATCGGACATCAGCGCCGTCAGCGCCGCAAGTACTCCGGTCGCCAGCAACTGCCCCGCCGGGGCCCCGGTCTGCGGCCAGGAGGCCCAGAAACCGCGCCGCTTGGCGTCCCCGTGCTCCGACACCAGCAGTACGGCCCCACCCCACTCGCCCCCGAGGGCGAAGCCCTGCACCAGACGCAGGACGGTGAGCAGAACCGGAGCGGCGGTCCCGATGGTGGCGTGCGTCGGCAGCAGCCCGATGGCGAACGTTGCGCAACCCATCAGGAGCAGACTCAGCACCAGCAGCTTCTTGCGCCCGAGCCGGTCGCCGTAGTGGCCGAACACCAGAGCACCGATGGGCCGGGCGGCGAAGCCGACCGCGTATGTGAGGAAGGAGAGCAGGGTGCCGACGAGCGGATCGGACTCGGGGAAGAACAACTTGGGGAAGACCAGCGCGGCGGCCGATCCGTACAAGAAGAAGTCGTACCACTCGATGGTGGTGCCGACGAGGCTGGCGGCGACGATCCGGCGGAGGTTCGAAGGTGCTGGTGGGGCGGTTGCTGGGGCGGCCATGGGTACCACTTCCGGGCGGTTGGCGGGGACGTTTCCGTGTCGCCATACCGTAGGAAGGTGCAGGTCAGGGGCGTATGTGGCGGGACACCATAGTTCTGCCGCCCGGTGTGCGGGCTGCCGCTACGGGGAGGTGCTGCGGAGCTGTTTCCGCTGTGTGGGGGCGGGCACGAGAGGGCTGTCCGAGTTGCACTGTTCGGCGCATTTCGCGAGGGCGGTGCTGGCTCCCGTGCTGGTTCGGTGCTGACTAAAAGCCCACGTCATCACCCGTCTTCACCTCTCCCGTGCTGACTTGGTGCTGACTACGCTGCGTTGCGATCGGGCAATTCGGTGCGGAGCGGACGGCTGGAGGTTCCGTTTGGACGCGTCCTTTTTGTAGACCCGTGAGGCGCGTGTCTCGGTCTCGAAGGGGGCTGTGAGGACGGCGGGGCCGATGCTGCCGCAGGTATGGACTCATCCCGGGGGCGGGCGGGTGGCGTCCTCGGAATGGAGACTGCGAAGGCCGGTTGGCGGCGGCTGAAGAAGGGCTGGCAAGAGGTGGCGGCACAACGCGCCCAATCGGAGGCCGGTGCTGCCCTGAGCGGCGGGAGCCGAAGCAGCCGATGGAGCTTTGATTGCTTGCCGAGTCAGGGTTGTTGCGGAGTGGTGTCGCGGTAGGCCGGGCGGGCTTGGTCAACGCCGAGCATGCCGTCCTGGGCGCGTCTGCACAGGCGCCGGCGCCGCACGGTCGGTGAACGGGCCCGCGCCCCGACTCAAAGCCGGCGACGCCTGGCCACGTCATCGCGCGGGCGACGAGTGCGGACATGGAGCACAGCATCGGTGTCACCGCTCTCACGTGCCTCATCTCCAGAGCCACGTCCGTGCTCGCCGGTTACGGTGCCAAATGCCTGGTCGGGTTCTTTCCGCCCCTGCTCCTGGCCGTCAACCTGTGAGGCTCCCCTGGTTCCTGCGGCGGTCATCGTCGTCCACCGCGTCGGCCGCCGCACGGATGTGAAAGCCTCCTGGGCCGAACGAGGCTCCGCCCTTTCGACGAGGCGGGGCGCCCTCCCGCCGAGCGGCAGCCATAGCCGGGTGAACGAAACGGCAAGGTGGCACGTATGGAGTAGAGGGCGCTGAATCCCGCGGCCCCAGGCGTCGGTGACGCCGTTTCCGAACGGTTTCGAGGGGGCGACGGATGAGTCACGCACGACGCAGCCTGCAACGGATCGCGCGGCTGGCGGCCGTCGGCGGACTGCTCTGTGGCGGGCTGATGATGACAAGCGCCGTGGCGAGCGAACCCTCTGCCCCGGCAGACGGCGGAGGCGGCACCGTGCTGCCTCCCGAGCTCGGCGCGAGTCTGGTCTCGCGGCTCGGCACATCGCGTACTGCGGGTAGTTGGATCGGCTCCGACGGCCGCCCGGTTGTCGCGGTGACCGATACAGAGGCCGCGGCGGAGGTCGGACGGGCAGGGGCACGCGCCAAAGTCGTCCGCCACAGCATGCGCCGCCTCCGGTCGGCCACCGATGCCCTGAGCGGAGCCCCCCGGGTGCCCGGCACAGCGTGGGCGGTGGACTACTCGTCCAACCGGATCGTCGTGCATGCCGACAGCACCGTGTCCGCCGTGGACTGGTCACGGATGTCGGGCCTCGCCGAGGAGATCGGCAGCTTCGTGCACATGCAACGGACCACGGGATTCTTTTCCACCAGGCTCAACGGCGCGGACCCGATCTTTGCCCGCAACGGACGCTGCTCCGCAGGATTCAATGTGACCGACGGCCGACGGAATTTCGTCCTGACAGCCGGTCATTGCGGTTCACGTGGAACCACCTGGTTCCAGGATGCAACGGGCGCCCAGCAATTCGGCACCACAACGGTCGGCAACTTTCCCGGCAGCGACTACTCGCTCGTCGAGTACGAGAACGGTGACGTTTCCGGTGCCAGGAGTGTCATAAGTGTCGGTGGTGACCAGGAGATAAGGATTACGGCGGCCGCCGACGCGGTCGTTGGCCAACAGGTCTTTCGTAGTGGCAGTACCACAGGGGTGCGTTCCGGCCGGGTGACTGCGTTGAACGCGACGGTGAATTACCGCGAGGGCACAGTGACCGGCCTGATCGAGACGACGGTCTGCGCCGAACCCGGGGACAGCGGGGGGCCGTTGTTCGCAGGGGGGCTGGCTCTCGGCGTGACGTCCGGGGGCAACGGCGACTGCATCGTCGGTGGCATTACGTACTTCCAGCCGGCAACCACCGCGATGGCAGCCCTCGGAGTGAGACTGACCGCTGACACCACCGCTGTCGGAAGCGGCACTGGCTCGGTCCCACCGCCGTCTGCCGCAGGAGCCGTCGCGCCAGGAGTATCCGAGCTTCCGACGTCTATCGGATTCATCAGCCTCCGGACCCTCACTCCGGGGCTGCTGGTCATCGCTGTGAGTCTTCTCGGGCTGGTGGCAACCGGCTCGATCCGGTCGGCTCAGCGGCGAAACAGCTACCGCCGCCGGTACTCCCAAAGCTGGACCTGATCGTTCGCAGGCAGCCCATGGTGGGCAGGCCGGGATGGCGCACCTGCCTCCCCGTCACTGCCTATGTGGCCAGGGCGAGGACCGGCAGCGGATGGTCCGCCGCCCTCGTGAGCCCTCACGAGGGCGGCGTCCTCCCGGGTGCGGCGGCGCGATCGCAGCTCTTGGTGCGATTTCATGCCCGGCCAGTCCGTACTCTCACCTCAGAGCGGTTGCCAGCCCCCTGAACACCAATCCGCACCCGAGCACCAGGACGACGGCGGCTGTGGCGAGCGGTGCCATCCGGTGGGCACGTGCAAGTACCCGGCCTCGCGGCCGCTGCACCAGCCTCCGCGCTGTGGTCTCCCGTAACCGCACCACCACGAACCCGGCTCCCGCCAGCGTGAGCGCCAGCCCGCCTCCATACGACAGGACCAGCAGAAAACCGAACAGTGCCTGGCCGAGAGCGGCCGCGCCGATGAGCACGACGACGGCGGAGGGACTCGGGACCAACCCGCCGGCCAGGCCGAGGAGGATCACGCCGCGCAGGCCGGGGGCGGGCGGCAGGTGGCTGTGGGAATGGCTATGGTCATGCGCATGGATGTGATCGTCGCCATGCACGTGGCCGGGACTCGCCGGCGTGTGGGAGCGGGCCGGGGTTTTGCGGCCGTGCTCGTTTCGGCGCACAGTCGTGAGAGCGGGAACAAGCTCTTCACCGAGCCGGGTTCCGGTGTCCTCACTGTGCTCGTGTGCGTGGGCGCTCTCATGCGCGTGTGCACAGTTTTGGTGATGACCGTGGCCGTGAGGGCGATGGCGCAGACGCCACCCCCTGCGCAACAGCAGCACCCCCGCGACTGCGACCAAGGTGCCGCTCGCGATGCCCAGCCAGGACACCACGGTCGGCGCCGCCGCCGAGCCGGCGGTGATCAGGGCACCCAGGGCAAAGACGCCCAGCGTATGGGTGAGAGTGACCGAAGCCCCGAGTGTCAGCATGTCGCGCAGGGAACTACGGCCGCCCGCTGCTGCGGCGGCGGCCATCATGGTCTTGCCGTGCCCGGGGGCCAGCGCGTGCATGGCACCCAGCAGCACGGAAGCTCCGAGCGCCAGCGCGGCGAAGCCCACGGTCAGTTCGTGCCGGGCGACCAGTCCGGTCAGCGCCTGCGTCCAACGATCCGTCCCGCGCGGCAGCACGCCCATCGCCGGGGAACCGATCGCCTCGTCCTCGCTCCCGGCCGGCGGCGCCGACCCGCCGGGGCGGACCGTAAAGGTGGCCGACCGCGAGTCGGGCGGTGAGGAGAGCAGATCGTCGGGATACGCGGTCAGCCGCCGGGACCGGGAGGCGTCGGGCACGCCCGCCCCCGAGATCATCATCCGGTCGCCCCGTGCGGTGATCTCCCGCCACCCGACACCGGTGGCTACGTCCGCCGGGCGGTACGAGAGTCGCAACCGCGCGTTACCCGGCAGCGGCGCCGTCATCTCGCAGGTCACGCGCAGCGTCTGCAACCCCGCCTGCCCCGCACGCACCTGCGCCTTCGTGCTCCCCACCGAGACAGAGACCCCTGTTCCGCCCGCGCCTTTGCCCCCGACCGTGAGCCGAGCGCCCTCGGCGGCCCCCTCACACCGCGTCCGGGCCCATGCCGACAGTTCGTCCGGGGCCAGCCGGTTGTCCCGGTCGGCATCGATACGGTTCCGTTCCTGCGAGGCCGGGATCTCAGCCAGGTCCTCGACATGGTCCACGTTGAGCTTCCCCGGAACGACGACAAGACCGTCGTACTGGTTCACGGTGAAGTTGCCCAAGGGGTGTGCTTGCGCCGCCTGGGCGGGGAGCAGAGCCAGGACAGTGCCCGTCGCCAGCGTGGCGAGAGCGCAGGCGGCGGTACGGCGGATCATGAGTCACCCCGGAGCCGGGTCAGCGCCGACAGAGCGGATGCGGCGTCGCGGGCCCCCGTGGGTGAGAAGCCCGGATTCAGATCGAGTGCGGCGCGCAGATCGCGGCGCGCGGCTCCGTCGTCGTCGAGAGCGCGCTCGATCATGCCCCGGTGAAAGAGGAAAGAGGCGTTCCGATAGCCGGGCGACCCGGCGGTCGCCTTCTTCGCATACGTCAGCGCCTCCTGGTCCTTGCCGTTCGCATGCAGCGCCCAGGCGAGAGCGTCCGCCGTATGCACGCTCTCGCGGCGGGTCCATTCGGCACGCGCCGATTTCAACGCCTCGGCGGCGTTGCCATGGTCGGCCTCGATGAGAGAGGACTCCAGATCGGTGGCGACGCCATTGGCGCGGGCCAGGCGGGTCCAGGTACGGATGAGCGCGTACTGCTCCGCGGCCTGCCGGCGCTGTCCGCCCGTCTCGTACAGTTCGGCGAGGCCGGCGAGCTGCCCAGGCAGCGGGTAACGCCGTACGACCCTTTCGAGATCGCTCACCGCACGTTTTCGCTCGCCCAGCGCGGCATGTGCACGACCTCGTCCTTCCAGTGCCGGTAGGTGCTCCGGTTCGGCGCGCAGAGCGGTCGCGAAATGGTCCAGCGCTTGACGGAACTCACCCTGGGACCAGGAGAGGTGGCCGAGCGATGTGGCGGCATAGGCCACATCGGCGGTACTGAATGCCGAGGCCAGCGCCCGCAGCAGCACCCGACGTGCCCCCTTCACGTCGCCGCGCAACTCCAGGACATACGCGTACCGTGTGAAGACGGGTATGCCGGGGCGCCGCTGGTCTGCGAGCTCCACCGCTTCCAGCGCCTCGTCGTAGCGGCCGAGTTCGACCAGGGCATCGACCCGGCTGGACAGTGCCCGCTCGCTGTACGGGTTCACCCTCAGCGCCCGGTCCACCAGACTCAGCGCCGTTTCGAAGTCATGGCGCGCGGCGGCCAGCGCTGCCTGCCCGGCGAGTGCCGCGTCGTTCTCGTGGGCGGCACGCAGCTTCAGCGAACGCTCGAACGCCGCCTCGGCCTGCGGATACCGTGTCGGATCGCCGCTGGTCCGCGCCTGTTCGATATACGCCGCGCCCAGCGTCGCCCACCCAGTGGCGTCCCGGGGCTGCGTCCTGAGGTGCCGCTGCAAGGTGGTGATGCCCTGCGCGAGCTCCCCGACGGCCAGTTGCTCGATGGGCACATCCGCCGTGAGCGCTCGCCCGGCCCGCTCGGACCGCGCCGCATCACCACCGGCCCCGAACGCCACCGAGGTGACCGTGAGCCCGAGAGTCACCGCCACGACTGCGGAGACGCGCCAACGCCCCGGCCCATGCCGTCGCCGACACCATCGCGCGAACCGCGGCTTGCGTACGGGCATCGGTCTTGCCCTCCTCGTTCTCGGTGGGTGGTTCGGCAGCGTCGCGGGGGGAAACGCATGACGCCGGCGGGTCGTCGTCAAGAGAGGTCGGGCCGCCGTTGTACCTGACAGCCCAACGGCTGGAGGTCAGCCGAGCCAGGACCGGTGTTCGGTGCGACGGCGGGAACGCAACCACGCCGTGCCGAGGCCGACCAGCAGCACCATCGCGGCCCCCGATCCCGCGGAGGCGAGCATCACCGTGTCGTCGTCCCACGATGCGGTGATCGAGGATATTCCGCCCGTCAGTCCTGTGGTGTTCGCCTTCGTGGCCACCTCCGCCGCCTTGACGTCGGAACCGGCGGTGGGCAGGGCGACGTACGGAAAGGTATTGCCGAATTTCTTGTCGTTCGCGTCGACGGCGTCGCCCAGGTCGTTCTTCGAACCGACGAGCTCGCCCTCGACGACCTGCAGCGCGATGTCCAGCACGTCGTCCGTCAGACGCCGCCCGTTGGGGAAGCCCGCGTTGTCGCCGTCCAGCACACCCAGCCGCTTCGGCTCCGCGACCGGTTTGATGGAGGTGTTGAGGCGCAGCATCTCCGATGCCTTGACGCCCGGAGGCTGGTTGAGGTCCTTCACCCCGGTCAGGAACACCGAGACAAGATCGTCGCGCGGCTCCGCCGGAGCCTTGATTTTGTAGATTCCCTCGATGAGTTTCGGCAGCTCGGGTTCTGTGACGTTCTTCAGGAAGTCGCCGTCGTTCTCGGGCGACGACGCGTTGAACCTGTCCTTGTCCTTGACCGGATTGACGACCTCGTTGACCAGCGGCATGCCGAGCCGCGACACCCGCGTCCAGTCACCGTAGGCGTTCTTCCGTTCCGTCGTCGCATAGATGCCGACCACCGGCTGCTCGGCGGACTCTCGGATGTACGAGTTCGGCACCTGAAGGGCGATCGTGTTGACGTTGTAGCCCTTCAGCGTGTCGTTGCCGACCTCCGACAGATCACCGCCGTACAGGAGGTCGAAGACCCGCAGATCGAGGAAGAACGGATCATCGGCCTGACCGGCGAAGGCCTTGAGCCCGCCGGCGATCTTTTGCACCGCCTGGTCGTGCAGCGCCTGGTAGTTGGGCATCGACGCCTTGCCGACGTTCGACGGCGCGACCGGCAGGCCCTTCGCCAGCGGGTGGCGCGAGGCAGGCTTCCCGTGCTGCAACCGCAGAAGCTCTATGTCGTATGTCTGAGTGAAGTTGAGGTCCGGATCGGTCAGGCTTTCCACCGCGCCCGTGTTGTAGAGGAAGGTGCTCTCGTTCTTACGGTGGTCCTTGAAGGTGAACCGGTACAGCAGGTCATCCTGGGCGTCACCGTCGCTGTCGACGTGGATGTCATAGCGGGCGTCGTTGGCGAACGTGTAGAAGTTGGGGCCACCGGCCGGCTCCTGGAACGGCAGCCAGTTCGCCACCAGCGTCGTCGAGTCGGGATGATCGGGGCTGACGAACGCGTACACGTCCGTGTTGTCGAACTGCGGCTGCCCGGAGATCAGGGGTGCCTCCCGGTGGCTCGAGGCTGTCGCCGTCTCCGCCTCCAGCACGCCCACGCCGGCAGCTGCAAGCCCTCCGGCGGCCAGCGCACCACAGGCGACCAGAGCAATGCTCCCGCGCCCCCGCCAAGTCCGCCCGCTTCTTGTCGTTGCGGTCATCTCGTCCATCCTTCATCGGGCATCGGTCCGTTCCGGCTTGGTCGTAGCTCCAGCTCCAATACGTGCGCCGCACCGGTCTTGTTCGGTCCTGACCGAAACGAGTTCGGCTGCATGCCGACGGCAGGAGGGAGGCGAGCATCGGGGAGGGGGTCAGGTGGGTCGGCGAGGACCGACACAGCACCCGATATCGGCTGGTCCCGCCGCCGAGGCGGCGCGGGCGGCCGTGACGGGGAGGTGCCGGCTGAGGGTACGAGTGCGGGTGAGCGCGGTGATAGCCGCTCGAGCTGGGAAGGGATGCTACGGCGGACGATGCGAACGCGATTCAGTGAGGAGACGCGGTCGGTGTCCACGGCCTGGCCGGCGAGCGCCGCGGTGTGGGCGAACCGGCGGATCGCATGGTGAACGGCACCGAACGATACCGATGCTGGTTCGGTGCTGGCTTACGAGGGATAGCGGCTTGGAATTCGCAGGTCGTAGCCGTGACCGGATGAGTTGTCGTACCACTCGATGGTGGTGCCGACGAGGCTGGCGGCGACGATCCGGCGGAGGTTCGAAGGTGCTGGTGGGGCGGTTGCTGGGGCGGCCATGGGTACCACTTCCGGGCGGTTGGCGGGGACGTTTCCGTGTCGCCATACCGTAGGAAGGTGCAGGTCAGGGGCGTATGTGGCGGGACACCATAGTTCTGCCGCCCGGTGTGCGGGCTGCCGCTTTCCGCTGTGTGGGGACGGGCACGAGAGGGCTGTCCGAGTTGCACTGGTCGGCGCATTTCGCGAGGGCGGTGCTGACTCCCGTGCTGACTTGGTGCTGACTACGCTGCGTTGCAATCGGGCAATTCGGTGTGGAGCGGACGGTCGTCCCTCCCCATACGCTGCGGCACGCCACGATGTCTACCGACAAAAGCTTCAAAGGTCGGCTCGAGCCACGACAATGCCCTCGAACCGGAGGAGGGCAATACAGGCGAGCCGGACCGCTCAGCGACCGCACCCCACTGCCGAATTGAGGTCAGCGCCAGAAGGGCACTCGCAGCTTACGCGAGCACATGCGCAAATCGGGACGTTTTCGTTCGAGTGCTTGGCGCGTACATGCAGTACAATGCGCCTCTGAAATCTACTTGGAAGAGAGCGTTGTGAAGAAAGCGCGCATATTTCTCGTGATGGCATGCACTCTCATGGCCGCCTCATGCGGGGGAAGTAGCACGTCTGTCAACACATCCCAGCTGACCGACCGGGAAAAGGAATGGGTCGAGTTTTCCTACGCGCACGAGAAGAATAGAGAAATCAAACAAACGTGGGAACAACTGCCCGCTGAAGGCGTCAAGTCCTACCTTGATCAGCAGCGTCCCCGCCTGTGCGGAGACACGGCGGCACTGATGCAGAACCTGAAGGAAGTGGGCTACGAGGCAGGTGAAATGCAGGAGTACAAGGACAAGACCGCAAAACTCCTCTGCTGACCCCTGTACAGCGGATTGCCCGTCAAGACGTTCCAGGGGCAGACCATACGCCTGCAGAGCGAAGGTCCCTGCCGTAGCCAGCAGGGACCTTCGCTCTGCAAGCCGGCTACTTGCTCTACGTCACCGCGCCTCCGAGAATCCTCAGCGAGTACTTGTCATACGCCCGGTGCAGAACCATCACCACCGGCCCCGAGGTGAACACCCCGCTGACGACGTACTCCTTCTTGTTTCCGGTCTCGGCAACCTTCTTCTCATACAGGGAATCGGTCTCCTTCTTCGCCTGCTCGAGCCACGAAGATGCCTTGCTGTGGTCGACTCCCACCACGTCCAGCCCAGTGCAGGCGGCGAGGAAGGCAAGACCATCAGATTGGTTCGTGCTGGTTTTGCACAGAAGAGATGACATGTCCTCGTGATCGGCGTATCCAGCCGAAACCGTCACCCCGCTTCCGCTGCGCCCGTGGACGTAAGTCCTCTTTTCCCCGTCGGGCATCTCCTGCTCAACGGGCTTGTCCAGCTTCAGCTTCCAGTCTTTCGAGAGTCCGGCGAGGAATTCTTTCCCGGTGTATCCGGTGGCCATCGTGTCCGCCGCTCCGAAGCTGGGCCGCTTGTCGCCGGATACCGCATGCTTCGGCAGATCGGCGGCACGCGGCGCAGTCCGCGTCTTGGACGGCTCAGGATGAGGCGCTGCGGCCTTCGGACGCTCGGACGCTGTCGTTCTGGGGCTGCTCTGGCTGCAGGAGGCGGCTCCCGCCGTGCCGATGACGACAGTCATCAGCACGGCGGGAACACGGATGGCGGCGCGAATCACAGGCCACCGTCGACGAGGGCGCACGCGCCGGGGTCGGCCGAGTTGAACGGAACGAAGGCGATCGCGTCGAACACCACGTTGTCGTCTCCGGTGCCGCCCTTGTGGATGTTGTCCGCCTCGATCCGGCCACCCTTCCAGAAGCTGAAGGTGCCCATCTCGAACCAGGTGTCCTTGCCCGCGCTGCGGGTTCCCTGGTTGACATTGCAGTAGTCGGGTTTGGCACCGCTCGTGTTGTCGCCCGGGATGAAGTCGTACCGGACGACCGCTTCCGCGCCGTGGCTGGGCAGGTGGAGATAGACCTTGTAGCGCTGGCCGGGCTGGTCTCCGGAGGGGAGCTTCTTCTGGTTGACCTGCCACCGGCCGGTGACCCTGTGGAAGGGCTCGGTGTACTCGTAGCTGTGCGTGAAGTAGACGTGGTGGTCGTACCCGGCGCCGAGCTGATGAAGGTCGATGGGGGCGAGGTAGGGGGTCGCGCGGAAGCTGCCGTCGTCCCTCAGCGTGGTGATGTTGTCACCGGCCTGGAGGGTGAACTTGCCGTCGTCGGCCGCCTCGAAGTCCCCACAGCCGTAGGTGTCCTCGTGCTGTCCGAGGTCATCGACGATGATGGCGTTGGTGTAGACGCTCGGGTGGTCGATGCACGGGCCGTGACCGTACTTGCTCTTGAGTTCGGGTTCTCCCGAGCCGAGCGAGTAGCTGAGCTTCTCGGTGCTGGAGTTGCCGGTGCTCTGCGAGCCCATCCAGTCCACGCCGCGGTCCCAGTAGCAGCTCGCGTCCCAGCTCGGGCACGGGTCGGCGGCGGCCGAGTTGCACGCGTTGACGGATGGGTCGCAGAACAGGTCGCGCGGGGCGGCCTTGACGCCGCCGAGCGGCATGTTCGGTTCGGCGTACGACTCTTCCGCGTCCCAGGTCAGCTGCGGGACTTCCGCCCAGCCGAAGATCTTTTCCGAGTAGTTCCAGTCGCCGGGGTGGGAGGCGTCGTCATAGCTGTAGCGTAGGAACGGCTGCCGGTCGGCGGGGTAGCGCGGGTTGATCGGGTTGTTGAAGAAGCCCAGGCCGACGGAGCCGGAGGTGTAGACGCCGGAGTTGTAGCCCCACAGCGCCATGTACCAGTTCTCGATGTAGGCCGGGCTGCCGTTGTTGGTGTTCATGCCCAGCGCCTTGAGCTGGTTCCACTTCTCGGCCAGGATGCTGAGCCCGGCGGCGATGTTCGCGGCGTAGTCAGTGGTGACGGCGCCGGCGCGCAGGGGGTCGAGCTGCGTGGCGTGCTCCTCGGACATGCCGGTCGTCACCTGGGCGACGCCGTAGCCGCAGTCGGCCTTGGCCCGGTTGGGGTAGCCGTGGATGCCGTTCTCGTTGCCGTACCAGTCGGACCTGGTGACGTTGCCCGAGTCGCCGTTCATGGAGTGCCAGGACGCCTGCTTGAAGTTGGACTCCTGGGCCATGATGCCCAGCATGACCTGTGCGGGAATGTCGCCCCCGCCGGTCAGCGGCGGCTTCGGGAACAGGCCCTGCGGGGTGTACGCGGCAAGGCCGGTGTCGTGCCAGTTGCTCGGGCGCGAGACCTTCAGCTCGCCGTGAACGGCCTGGTCGACAGCCCACTCGACCATGTTCGCGCTGGCCTGGAGTGCCTGGCGCTTGGGGTCGTTGCGCTTGACGATGCAGGGGGATTCCATCTCCCCGACCTTGCCGTAGACGGCCGCACCGGACCCGGACAGGCACTGCGTTTCCGGCCCGCCCTCACCGCAGGTGCGAGGATCGTCGTCATCGTCTCCGGCCACGGTGTACGCGGCCGGGTCGATGGGCGGCGAGGAGTCCGGCTTCGGCCGCTCGAGGTCGGCGTCGACGAGCTTGGTGGCCTTCGCGCCGGTCTTGAGCGCGGTCGCCTTGACGGTCAGCGATCCGGCGCCCTTGTCCGAGGGCGAGCCGATGCGCTTGGTGATGCCCTTCATCTGCTCGGAGAACACCGAGTTGGTCACCAGATGACCGTGACGGGAGATCCCGGCCACGCGGCCGTCCACCGCGTGCTTGGAAAGCCCCGGGGCGTTGCTGGTGTCGATTCCCTGCACGTCGCCGACAACCGCGGCGCCGTCGGCCACGGGGAGGAGTTTGACCTCACCCTTCGGGGCGCGGCCCAGTTCGGTGAAATCGCCGCCGTCGAAGCGGGAGATGACGCTGCTCTTGCCGTCGACCGTGCCGATGTCCACGGTGCCGTTCTTCGAGGCGGTCAGCGCGAACATCGGGCCGGGCACCGCGGCGAGCTTGCGGGCGGACAGCTTCTTGCCGTTGGCCTTCAGGTCGACGAGGTTGCCGCCGAGCACGCCGACGGTGCGCTTCTGCGTGGGCGTGACGTGCGTCAGATAGCCGTCGACCGTGCGGCGGGAGGACACCGATCCCGTGGCCGCGTCGACCGATGTCACCGTCGTCGAGCCGGCGGACTTGTCGGTGGCCGAACTGGAGGTGAACGCCACCTCGTCGCCCGTTCCGCAGCCCGGCGTGAAGTACGCCAGTTGCACCCGGTCGGGAACCTCGGTGACCTTGCCGTCGGAGAGACGGATCACCGCGGCGAACGCGCCGTTCTCGTACGCGCCGGGCTGGTTGGACCAGGCCGACGGGGCGTAGACCGCTGCCGCGTAGTTCCCTGACCCCGTGGTGCAGACGTAGCCCGTCCACGGGCCGACGTCGGACAGTCCCTTGCGGTTGAGGCGGGCGATCTCGTAGAAGGAGAACCCGTCGCTCTCCCTCGCCGCGAGGATGTGCAGCCCCTCGGCGTCACCGGTGGCCTGCACGATCGCGTCCGGTGAAGAGGCGTAGCCCGATCCCAAGTCCTTGCTGGGTGTGGAGAACAGGCGGGGTGTCGTGCCCTCCGCGGCGGTAGGGGCCACCGTGGTGTCCGCGGATGTCAGCGGGACCAGGGCGGCGGATGCCGCCACCACGCTCATGGCTATGAGCGGGTTCATGGAGAATAAACTTCTGAGACGCATTTTGCGCATGATCTTCCTTTACAGCCAGTCCGTACAAAGGCCGTGTACGGCCGGGAGGCTCACGTCGACCGGCTTGTCCGTGCTGGCGTTCGGGTCGTTGATGATGTACTTCATCGGCTCGGGGTCGTACTGGGCATTGACGTCGTTCCAGCACGCCTTCGCTGTCGTGCTCTTCCAGTTCTGCATCTTGGTGTAGGCACCTGCCACACCGTCGGCGAGAAGGCCCGATGTGTCGTATTCCTGGATGCCGCCGTCGGGATCACGTGTCGTCCACAGCGTCAGGTACACATAGTCGGGCGACGTGTCGAGATCGCGTGAGACCTTCGCCCATACCCCCTGACATTGCGGTGACCACATCAGCCGCACCGCGACCGACTCATCCGAATTGGTCACCTGCTGAAGAATCTCGGCGTCGTCGTCACACCCCATCTGAATGGGGTCCTTGCCTGAACAAGTGTCTCGCCAGCAGTCGGCTGCGGCTGCCGGGGACGCCTGAATTCCCTGAAAGGCTCCTGCCAGCAGCGTCAGAGCAGCCGCCGCCGGCCCCCATCTACGTATGCCGTGCACACACATCACCTCAGATATTTCTTCTCCGTGCCGCATCAAGCGCAGCACGGATGGCCGTGTTCATCCTTGTTGCCCCTGTGCCACTTCGGGCGTCAGAGGGGCACGCGCAGTTTACGTGAACACCCGTGCGGATATTGGGAGTTGCCCTGTCCTTACCTGCGCTGATGCCGAAGCTGGACGTGTTGTGGCAGCACACCTCATAGGTGGTGCGCGGCCACAGAGTGGGGCGTGTCAGGCGGTGTTCTTCCCGTGCAGCAAGTGGACTTGGCCGCCCTCCGCGTGGGAACGCTTGTCGAAGCGCTCACGCAGCAGCAGCTTGGTCTCCTGGGCGTCTCCTACGGTGTTGCACACGACCAGGGCAGCACCCCCCGGCGGATTCCAGGGGGCGTAGGAGTGCGCCTCGTCGACGATGAACGTCTTTCCCGACAAGGCAGACAACCGCAGCGCGTTGTTCCGCACCGGGCAGCACCGCCAGCAGCGCCTGGTCGATGGTGCCGACCGGGGACTGCGCGAGAAGCGGGCGCATCTCGCGGAGTCCGTCTTCGAGGGCCGTCGGCCTCTTCCTGATCATCGTCAGTGCGGCCTGATGGAGAACCGGGTCGCGGGCGGGCGCTACGGGGGAGCGCTCCGGATCTGCGCAAGTCCCGGCGGACCGCTCAACGCGTACCACCGGACAGGCTGCCCCGCCCCTGGCCGGCCCATTTCACCCCTGCCGCACAGGATGAAGAGGTTCGGTCCGCGCTTTAGCGGGACGTATTCGGTGCTTTAGCCGAACCTGCTTCCATGGTGCAGACCGTTGCCCTTGTGTGAGCAGGAGGATGATGTGCCTACGCAGGCCACACGTGATCTGGTCGAGGAATTCGTCGTCGAAACCCTGGTGGACTGCGGGGCCGAGAGAGACCACATCAACCCGAGTGCCACCTTCGAGTATTTGGAAATAGATTCCCTCGACATGGTGGATCTCGGCCAGTCGGTGAACAAGGAATTTCAGATACGGCTGCACCCCAAGGATCTCGAAGGCGTCAAGACCGTGGGTGAAGCCCTCGATGTCATCTGTGCCACCGCGGGTCTGAAGTGACCCGACGGCGGGTGGTGGTCACCGGTGTCGGTGCGGTGACCGCCCTGGGCAGCGGCGCAACACTGCTGCACGACCGGGCCGTTGCGGGAGAGTCGGGCATCGAGAACGGCGAGGGACGCTGCCGTGACTTCACGCCCGAAGAGACGCTGACCCGCCGGGAGCGACGCCGTATGGACCGGTGCTGCCAACTCGCCATGGTGGCCGGCACGGAGGCCTTGGGCCAGGCCGGATGGGGCGACACCCCGCCGTATCCGGGAGAGCGCGTCGGCTGCATCATCGGCACCGGGATCGGCGGCCTGGAAAGCCTTGAGCAGCAGCTGGAGGTATGGCGCACCGAGGGTGCGCAGGACGTCTCCGCTCTCACCATCCCGATGATGATGGCCAACTCGATGCCCGCGCAGCTCGCCATCAAATTCGGCATCAGGGGAGAGACCTACAGCGTGATGTCGGCATGTGCCGGCGGCACGCAGGCGATCGGCGCCGGAGTGCGTCTCATCAGGAACGGTGAGGCCGACGCCGTCGTCGTGGGAGGTGCGGAGGCAGGGCTCTCCGACTTCATCCGGGCGGCCTTCCTGAACGCCGGAGCACTCTCGCCGACCGGCACCTCCGTGCCGTTCTCCCGCGACCGCGACGGCTTCCTGATGGGCGAGGGCGCAGGTGTTCTCGTCCTGGAGGACGGCGAATCGGCCGCCGGGCGCGGAGCAGAGGTGCTCGCCGAGATCACCGGGTACGGCTCCACCACCGACGCCCACCACCTCACCGCGCCCGAACCCGCCGGGACCGCGGCCGCACAGGCCGTACGGCGCGCCCTGGAGGACGCGCGCACCCCTGGGGACGCGGTCACGTACATCAACGCGCACGGCACCGGCACCGAACTCAACGACCTGGCCGAGGCCTCCGCGCTGGCACAGGTGCTGGGCGGGCGGCTGGCGGAGGTGCCGATCTCGTCCACCAAGTCGGCCGTCGGCCACCTGCTGGGCGCGGCAGGCGCGGTCGAGGCGATCGCCACGCTGCAGGCCCTGCGCCACCGCATCGCGCCCCCCACGGCCGGACTTCGCGACCCCGACCCCCGCCTCGACGGCCTCCGTCATCTCACCCGCGCCTGTCCCCTCGGGGACGGGACCGACGGCCCGGTGGTGGGTCTCTCCACCTCCTTCGGCTTCGGCGGCCACAACGCGGCCCTCGTGCTGCAGGCCTGACCGGTGCGTGACTCCCCGATCGACGATGGAGTTCCATGACACAGACACACTGGCCGCAGGCCGGTGCACCCGTGACCGGGCTCGAAGCCGCAGAAGCGCAGCTCTCGGCCGAGCGGACGGTGCCCTGCGGATGGGTGCACAAGCACGCCGTCGAGCAGGTCCTGGTCACCGATGTCCGGGAGATCGACGGCCGTCTCCTCGCGCTGGCACAACTGCCGCGCTCGCACCGGCTCTACAACGACTCGCACGACTTCGGCTACGACATCCTCCTGCTCGGTGAGGTGGCCCGTCAGGCATCCGAAGCGATGGTGCACCGGCTGCTGGGCGTCCCGCTCGACCGGCCGTTCGTCATCGGCACCATGCGGGTGGAGGTGCTGAACCGGGCGGCGGTCGCGGTCACCCGCGCCTCTGCCACGGTGCTCGCCGAATTCGTGGTGAAGAAGGCGAAGCGGTGGCCCGACGGCACGCCCCGCCATCTGCTGAGCTCCACGATCCTGTACCTCAACGGCGTCCCGGCGGCCGAGTTCAGCGGAACCCTGATGATGCTGAAGGAGGACTCCTACCGCGCGCTGCGCGAGGACAGCGCCGTGCCGGTGGCCGGCGCCCCGGCGCACCGGACGGTCGGGGAGCGCGCAGCACCGGAGCAGGTCGGCAGGAACGACCCGCGCAATGTGGTCGTCGGCGGTCTGCGCGAGGAGAACGACGGAATCACCGCGGACCTCGTGGTGGACCTCGACGACCCCGTCTTCTTCGACCACGAACTGGACCATCTGCCCGCCATGCTCCTGCTGGAGGGGGCGCGGCAGAGCGCACTGGCCGCCCGTGCGCGGCGGGACGGCATCCCCGCGCGCTCGCTGAGCGCCGTCGACTGTGCCGTGAACTTCCGTCAGTTCGCCGAACTCGGTGCCCCGGTGACGTGCACGGCCGTACCGGACGGTGTCGACACCGTCGCGGTCCGGCTCGTGCAGGGAGACGGCGTGATCGCAGAGGGGGGAATCACGCTGGTCACCGGAAGTTGACCGGCCACCGAAGCAGCCGACCGACCGCAACACAGGCACCGACCCGAGGGAGTAGCAGTGTCGCATTCCAGGAAGACCGAGCCGTACTACCTGGGTGAGAACCCTTCGCAGCCCGTACCGTTCGACGGCGTGATAACGGCGTCGCATTACATCATGCCGCTATTCGCGACGATGGACTGGAACCAGGTCCCGCGCGAGAAAGTGATCGAGAACATCCACAGCCTGCAGGACCCGGGCGGGAACATCAATGACGAGATCATGATGTATATCCATGTCCCGTACTGCAAGTCGTTCTGCCACTACTGCAATTTCAACCGGTTCCACTATCCGAAGCAGGACTCGGAGCGCCTCGAGACGTACACGGATTACCTCATCAAGGAAATCGACTGGTACATGCGCCAGCCGTACGTTCAGGAGCGCACGTTCACCGGCATCTACATCGGCGGCGGCAGCCCGTCCACACTGCCCACTTCCGCGGTGGAGCGGCTGAGCGAGCACCTGAGCAAGGTGGTGCCGAACTACGACTCGATCGAGAAGAGCTTCACCGGCGAGCCGCGCACCCTGCGCCGGCCGGGGCTGCTGGACGTCCTCAAGGACCACGGCTGGGACCGGATCACCTTCGGTGTCGAGACCCTCGACCCGGTGATCCACAAGAAGATCGGCCGGCACGACACCCGCGAGGACGTCGATGCGGTCTTCGACCGCATGCGCAGCATCGGCTTCGACGCCGACACCTGCGTGGACATGATGTACGACCTCCCCGGCCAGTCCCTGGTCGGCTTCCAGGACGAACTGGCGGAGCTGGTCAGCTGCTACGACCCGACCGAGATCGACCTCTTCACCACGATCTACCTGCCGTACCGGCCGCTCCACAAGATGATCCTGGACGGCCGCGTCGCGCAGCCCGGAAGCCCCTGGCAGCTGCTCGCCATGCGTGAGCACCTGTACGACTTCCTCACGGAGAAGGGCTACCACAACACCATCGCCGAGACCTGGTCGAAGCACCCGGAGCCGTCGCAGTACCAGACGGCGCACTGCGCCCGCCAGGACATCATCGGCATCGGCTGTGCCGCGCGCGGCAACCTGCGGGACATGGTCTCGGTCAACCCGGAGAAGGTCGACGACTGGCAGAAGAACGTCGACGAGCACGGTGCCTCGACCGAGACCATGCAGTCCATCGGGTACGACGGGGTGCTGGACCGGGTCATGGTGATGTTCCCCAGGTTCAAGCAGCTGGACAAGAGCTACCTGGCCGACTTCGGCGAGAAGGTCGAGCCGGAAGTCTTCGAGCGGGTCATGAACGTCATCGACGGCCACCTCGAACGGAACGTGGTCGACGACGAGGGCGACAAGTTCAGCGTCACCAAGCTGGGAGTGATCTGGCACGGAAACCTGCAGACGGACTATCTGCGGCACGCCCTCAACACCCAGGGCGAGGTCCTCATCGAGCATCTGACCGAAACGAAGGAGAACTTCGACCGGGAGGACCGCTTCCAGGTCAACGAGGAGACCGTTTTCATCAAGGAGAACGACGAGCTGTACCCCAAGCTGATGAAGTGACAGCAGACCACGGGCGCCCACTCCGTCCCCACCGGCCGCCCAGGGTCCCCGGTTCTCCGGGGCCCGAAGTCGGCATCGATGAGAGGACGAGCACGCAGATGACGGATCAGGAACGGCACACCGCGCCGGACAGGGCGACTTCGGAGAAGCCGCAGACGGACGACGCGGGACCGGCGACGGCGGGCCGGGAGCAGGACGGGCCGGCCGAGGAGTCCGTGCGGGTGCGCTCGTCGGGCGGTGCCGAGTTCGTGGTCCGGCTCCTGCGGGCGGAGCGGCCGGATGCCCCGGTCGCGCTCGTGGTACCGGCGATGGGGGCGCGGGCGCGGTTCTACGCGCCTTTCGCCCGACGGCTGAACCGGGCCGGACTGCACGTGGCGGTCACGGACCTCCGCGGCCAGGGCGAGAGCACCCCGGTGGCGCGACGCGGAGTCGCGTACGGGTACCGGGAGATGGTCGAGGACGACCTTCCCGCGGTCGTCCGTGCGGTCTCCGCGGCGTTCCCGCGTTCGCCGGTGGTGCTCGTCGGGCACAGCCTCGGCGGCCAGCTCGCGCTGCTCAGCAGCGCGACCGGGCTCGCCGGGGTGCACGCCGTCGTGCTGACGGCGGCCGGGTCGGTCTGGTGGCGGGGGTTCGGCTCGGTGCGCGGGCTCCGCAACCTGGTCGGCAGCCAGCTGTTCGCGGCGCTCGCCACGGTGCTCGGCTACTGGCCCGGGGAACGGCTCGGCTTCGGCGGCACCCAGACCACGGCGGTGATGCGGGACTGGGCGCGGCAGGGCCGCACCGGCCGCTACACGCTGCGGGGCAGCGACACCGACTACGAGGCGGCGCTCGCGCGGCTGAAGCTTCCCGTCCTCGCGGTCGGCGTGGACAACGACATTCTGGCGCCGCCTGGCGCGACGGATCATCTGCTGCAGAAAATCCCGGCTGCCCGGGTGAGCCGGTGGCACTACACCGAGGCCCTCGCCGGCGGCCGCCGGGTGGACCATTTCCGTTGGGTCCGGCACAGCGACGGCATGAGCGCGTACATCACGGACTGGATCTCCGGCACGCTCACCACGCGGCAGGACGGCGCCGTCCAGCAGAGCACGCAGCAGGACCCGGCCGGTGACGGCCGCCCCGACAGAGGAGGAGACTGAGGTGACCGCTGGCACGACACCGGAGCCCGGAGCAGAGCTGGGCGACGAGCGAAAGGGCGACCGGCCCGACATAGCCGTGGTCGGAGGTGGCTGGTCCGGCATCGCCGCGGCATGGCGTCTGCACTCCCTCGGCGCGTCGGTCACCCTCTACGACGAGCAGGAGGAACTGGGCGGCCGCTCGGCCGGCGTACCCGTCGGCCCCCGCACGCTCACCGCGGGCGGCAAGAACATCGGCCGCAAGTACGCGAACTTCCGCGCCTTCGGCCAGGCCCTGGGCTGCAGCGACTACGAGTTCTTCGGCATCAACTCCGCGCGCAGCGAGGGCGGCAAGCTGCGCACGATCGACAGCACCCGCCGTTTCTCCAGCATCTTCCACCTGCTGCGCAAGCTGCCCGCCCGGGACATCTACCGCATGCTGAAGCTCGTACGAGCCATCCGCAGCCGCCGTGAGAACAGTTTCTGCGGCGGCCCGGACCTGGTGCGGATCGCCCGGAAGGCCGGCGATCCGCCGCTGTCGGAGTACTTCGGCAGGGGCATCCAGGAGAAGCTGGTCCGCTCGTTGACGGTCCGGATGAACGGCGCCGAGGCCGACGAGGTGCACCTGGAGTGCTTCGGTACGCACCTGGGGATGGTGCTGGACAGTTTCGAGCAACTGAGCAGCGGATTCGATGAGTTGTTCGCCGGGCTCGCCAAGCAGATCACGGTACGGAGCAGCACCCGGGTGACCGAACTGGCCGTGGACGGCGGGCGGGTGACCGGCGTGGTCGCGCAGGAGCGCGGTGGGGAGGCGGTACGGACCGGCCACGACGCCGTCGTGGTGGCCCTGCCCGGACCTGCCGCTTCGGCGCTGCTCGAGCCGCTGTCGGCCGGGCTGGCCGCGGAGCTGAGTGGCATCAACTACTTCCCGGCGGCGGTGGTGCTGGCGGAGTACGACCGGCCGGTCTTCGGTGAGCAGGTGCGGGCGGTCGTCCAGCCCGCGGACAGCCCGCTGAGCAACGCCGGTGCATACGGGATCAACGACCGGCACATCGTCAGGTACACCTTCAGCGGGCGCACCTACCGCGCGGCGCACCGGGAGGACGCCGAGCTGGTGGCCCTCGCCGAGGAACAGCTGGCGAAGCACGTCGACTTGGACGGCGTCAGCCGGGTGCGCGCGGTGACCAAGCGCTGGGAGCACGCCTACGTCGGCTACAGCCGGTACCACAGCGCCACCATCCGGCGGATCGACCAGGAGCTGAAGCCCTTCGATGGCCTCGCGCTGACCGGCGACTATCTGCGCGGCGCCTCCATCGAGGCATGCTTCCGGGCGGCCTACGAGCGTACCGACGCACTGCTGGCCCGGCTGGGCACCCGGTCGGGAGGACGCTGATGGCAGACCTTGTGCTGGTGGAGACCCGGGGCACCGTCGCGGTGGTCACGCTCAACCGGCCGGACGCGGGCAACGCGATGGACCATGCGCTGCTCACCGAGCTGCGCGCGGTGACCGAACGGCTGCTGCGTACGTCGGAGTTGGGCGGTGTCCTGCTCACCGGGGCCGGGAAGGACTTCTGCCGCGGCGGTGACCTGCGGGAGATGCGGGACCGGCTGGACGATCCGGCGATCGACTCGGCGGCCTACAGCGACGAGCTGACCGGACTGCTCTCCGCCGCCGTACGGAACCTGCGGGAGCTCCCGTGCCCCGTGCTCGGCGCGGTCAACGGGCAGGCGGCGGGCGCCGGGATGTCCCTGGCCCTCGCCTGCGACTTGCGGATCGTCTCCCGCAAGGCAGTGTTCCACTTCGCATACGGGGCGATCGGCGCCTCCACGGACGGCGGGATGGCCTGGTTCCTGCCCCGGATCGTGGGCTACGCACGCGCCCTCGAACTCCTCCTCGAGCAGCCGATGATCCGGCCCCGGGCGGCCGTTGAGATGGGACTGGTGTCCGCCGTCACCGAGCCCGACGAGCTGCTGGACACCGCGCTGCACCGGCTCATGGTGCTGGCGGACGCCGCCCCGCACAGTGTCCGCAGCGCCAAGCAGCTGCTCGACTCCAGCCTGGATTCCTCGCTGGGGGAGCATCTGGCGGCAGAGAGCAGGATGTTCGCCGCCGGAGCGGTCTCCGCGGACCTGCGGACCGGCATCGGCGCCCTGCTCGCGGGCGAGTCCCCCGAGTTCGTCGGCCGGTGACGGCCGGCACGCCGGAGGTGCGGGTGTGGTTCACCCGCCTGTGCGCCGACCCGCCGGGCCGGATGCCGCAGGAGACCAAGCGCCGGGTGCGCACGGCCACCCGGCGCTGGGTGCATGCCACCGTCGCCCGGTGGCTCGCCGTGCCGCCCCGGGCGCTGCGCTGGGAACGGGACGACGGGGGCAAGCCGTTTGTCGTCGCCCGCGGCCGCACCGTGCACCTCAGCTACAGCCACTCGGACGGCGTCGCCGGGCTGGCCTTGTCGGAGTCCGCCCCTGTCGGCCTGGACGTGGAGCGGGTGCGGGAGCGTACGCACCTGGAGGCGCTCGCACACGGGTGTCTGTCCGCAACCGAGTTCGCACAGTGGCGACGGCTTCCGGAGCGGACAGGGCCGGAGGGCTTCTGCCGGCTGTGGACGCGCAAGGAGGCCGTGCTCAAGGCGTGGGGGAGCGGGGTGCCTGCGCTGCTCGACCGGGTCGGCACGGCGCTCGGATCCGACGGTGCGCCGGGCCCCGAGGACGCCCAGGGTTCCGGCGGCAGCGCCGCGGTAAGGATCGTTCAACTCCCCGCGGAGCTGGGCCCGGCCGCCGGCTGGACGGTGCACGAGGTGCCGGCCCCCCGGGGCCATCTCGCCGCCGTGGCCGTACGCGCGGCAGGAGCCCGCGTACGCATGGCCGGCACGCTGCTGAGTACGACCGAGCACGACCACATGGAAAGGTCATTCCCCGATGTCGCCCACCGTTGAGAACGCTTCCGAGAGCGACCCCGGGAACGCTTCTGGCAACGCCGCGAATGCCGCCGCTCCGCTGCGCCGGGCCATGGAGACGATCCGCTCGCTCCGCGCCCAGCTGGACGCCGTGCGCAGCACGCAGCGGGTGGCCGTCGTCGGCGCGGGGCTGCGCGCACCCGGCGGCATCGCCGACCGCGAGACGTACTGGCAGGCCCTGCTGGCGGGCCGCGAATTGACCGGCGAGCTCCCGGACCAGCGTCGGCCCGCCGGGGACTGGGACGGTCTGCTCTCCCGGGGGGGCTACCTGGACGACGTCCTCGGTTTTGACGCGGACTTCTTCGGCATCTCCCCCCGGGAGGCGCGCAACCTGGACCCCCAGCACCGGCTGTTGCTGGAGGTGGCGTGGGAGGCGTTCGAGGACGCGGCCATACCGCCGGCGGCGGTCGCTGCTCGGGCGGGGGTCTTCATCGGCATCACCGGCCAGGACTACCGGACCTGGGCGACGGACGACCCGAGCCCCTCCTGGCTGATCGGCAACGGACACTGCTTCTCGGCCGGCCGGATCGCCCACACGCTGGGCCTCCAGGGCCCGGTGCTGGCGATCGACACGGCCTGCTCGTCCTCGCTGGTCGCTGTGCATCAGGCGTGCCGTGCGCTGGCCGCGGGCGACTGCGACGTGGCCGCCGCCGGGGGCGTGAACCTGGTTCTCTCGCCCCGCTCGACGGCGGAGATCCAGCGCACCTCGGCGCTCTCCCCGGACGGCCGCTGCCGCCCGTTCGACGCGCGAGCCAACGGGTTCGTACGCGGTGAGGGGTGCGGGGTGCTGGTGCTGAAGCGGCTCGCCGACGCCGAGCGGGACGGGGACCGGATTCTCGCCGTGATCGAGGGCACCGGCGTCAACCATGACGGCAATTCCACCGGCTTCACCGCGCCCAACATGCTGGCGCAGGCCCGGCTCATCGAGTCCGTGCTGGAGACCGCCGGACTCACCGCCTCCGACATCGGCTATCTGGAGGCGCACGGCACCGGCACCCCGCTGGGTGACCCGATCGAGCTGGAGGCCGCCCGGATGGCGCTGGGCACGACCGGCCGTACCTGGCACGTCGGTTCGGTGAAGGCCAACCTCGGGCACACCGAGGCGGCCGCGGGTGTGCTGGGGCTCCTCAAGGTGGTGCTCTGCCTGCAGCACCGGCAGATTCCGCCGCAGGCACGGTTCGAGACGCTGAACCCGAGGATCAAGCTGGGCGACGGGCTGACCGTGCCGCGGGAGGCGGTCCGCTGGGAGCCGTCCGCGGGCCGGTGCGCGGGCGTCAGCTCGTTCGGCATGAGCGGGACCAACGCCCACGCGGTGCTCTCCTCGTACGAGCACACCCCGTACGAGTACACCGGGGGCCCGGCGCCGGCAGGCGGCTTCCTGGTGTCCGCGCACACGGAATCGGCCCTGCGCACCCTGGCAGCCCACTACTCGGACCGGCTCCAGGACGTCGGCTACCCGGAGTTCGCGCACACCGCGACCCACGGCCGTACCCGTCTCCGGCACGCCGCGTGGATCAAGGCGGACGGCGCACAGGAGGCCCGCGAGGCGCTGACCGCGCTGGCTGCGGGCGCGGAAGACGGCCGGATCCAGCTGCTCGACCCGGACGACCCGCTGCCGGAGACGGTTGCGGACACCGGGCGCGCGGTGGTCTCGCTGCCGGGGTACCCCTGGGAGCGGCGTATCCACTCCATCCGCCCGGTGCCCACGGCCTGAGGCGAGTTGTGCGGGCCGGCTCGGCCTGCGCACCGTGCGGACCTGGGAGATCACCCGGACCGCGAGCACACACAACGGGCCCGGGGCCCGGTGCGAGCCGCCAGGGGGCTCGCACCGGATTCGAGCCGGGCGGGGCCCGGCTCAGGCCGGTGCCGGGGCGGCGGGAACCGTGCTCGCGGGGGCCGGGTCCGCAAGGTCGGGCCCCGCCGACTCCGGACTCGCCTCGTCGAGCAGCTCCGACAGCGCGGCGCCGAGGCGCGCGAGGCTGCCGTACTTCCACAGCAGCGTCGGGCTCAGCCGCAGGCCCAGCGCGGCCTCCAGCCGGTTGCGCAGCTCCAGCGACATCAGCGAGTCCATGCCGACCGACCTCAACGCCACGTCCCGGGCCAGCCGGTCGGAGGAGATGCGGAGCACCTGCGAGGCCTCGGCACGCACCAGCTCCTCCACCAGCTCGCGCCGGTGCTCCGCGGGCACGTTCCACAGCCCTGTCTCCGCGGCGGGGCCGTCCGTTTCCGCGAGCTGCTGCCAGCTCGCCAGCCCGGCGGCGGCCGGATAGGTCTCCAGCCAGCGCTGTGCGTCGAGTGCCACGTACGCGACCACGTCCTCGTCCGTCTCGATGAACCGGCGCAGCGCGCGCCAGCACTCCTCCGGGGTCACGCTGCCCATGCCACGGTCCGCGAGCCGGCCGCCGCGTGCCGCGTCGAGGGCCGCGAGGCCGATGCCGGCGACCGGCCCCCACTGCACGCTCAGGCCCGGCAGCCCGGCCCTGCGGCGCTCCCTCGCGAGCGCGTCCAGGCTGCTGTTGGCCGCGGCGTAGGCGGCCTGGCCCGCGGTGCCTACGAAGGCCGCGGCGGAGGAGAACAGCACGAACAGATCCAGCCCGTCGGCGGCGGTCAGCTCGTGCAGCACCCGGGCGCCGTCGGCCTTGGGGCGCAGCACCCGGTCGGTACGCGCGGCGTCGAGCCGCTCCACGGTGGCGTCGTCGAGGATGCCCGCCGCGTGGAAGACCCCGCGCAGCGGCGGCATCGTCGCCCGGATCTCCGCCAGCACGGTTCGCATCCGCTGCTGGTCCGTGACGTCCGCGGACCACACCTGGACCTGGGTGCCGGTCGCGCGCAGCGCCTCGATCCGCTCGGTCTCGGCCGGCTCCGACCGGCCGAGCAGTGCGATCGCGCCCGCGCCGGAGGCGGCCAGGAACTCCGCCAGCGACATGCCGAGGGCGCCCAGTCCGCCGGTGATCAGATACGTGCCCCGCTCGCGGAACCGGCCGCCGGGCAGTGGTTCGGGCGTCACCGCGGTGCCGTCCGACGGGCCGGTGAGCACGAGCTTTCCGATGTGTTCGCCCCGCGACATCGTGCGGAAGGCCGCTGCGGCCTCGGCGAACGGCGACGTCCGTACCGGGAGCGGTGCCAGTTCCCCGGTCCGCACCAGCTCCCACACCGTGCCCAGCGCCTGCGCGAATCGCTCGGGGCGTCGCCGCAGCAGGCCGGCGATGTCGACCGCGGTGATGGAGACCGACTTCTTGAACGCGCCGAGCTCGACGGAGGTCCCGTCGTGGATGTCCCGCTTGCCGACCTCGACGAACCGGCCGTCCTCGGCCAGTACGTCCAGGCCGAGCGGGATGGCCGCGCCCGACAGGGAGTTGAGCACGACGTCCACGCCCCGGCCGCCGGTCGCCTGGCGCACACCCTCGGCCCAGTCCAGACCGCGCGAGTCGAAGACGTGCCGTACCCCGAGCACGCGCAGCCGGCGCCGCTTCTCCGGGGTGCCCGCGGTGGCGAGCACCTCCGCCCCGGCCCGCCGCGCGATCTGCAGGGCCGCCAGGCCGAGGCCGCCGGTGGCGGAGTGGATGAGCACCGTCTCGCCCGGCTCCAGCCGCGCCAGGTGGACGAGCGAGTACCAGGCGGTGACCAGCACCATGGGCAGCGCCGCCGCCTCCGGCAGGCTCAGCCCGGCGGGTACCGGCAGCACGTGGCGCGCGTCCACCGCGACCTGCGAGGCGAGCGCCCCGAAGCCGCACGCCACCACCTGGTCCCCGACGGCGAGACCGGTCACCCCGGGGCCCACGGCCGCCACGGTGCCCGCGCATTCGAGCCCCAGCACGTCGCGGTCCGGCGAGCTGTCCGGGTACACACCCAGGGCCTTCATCACATCGATGAAGTTGAGGGAGGCGGCTGCCACGTCCACCGTCACCTGCCCCTCGGCGAGCGGTGCCTGATCCAGCGGCAGGGCACACAGCGAGTCGAGGCTGCCCGCTCGGGAGATGCCCAGTCGGTACGGCTGCGGGCCCGCGCCGGTGCGGTGCGGCGGGGGAGCGGTCGGCGCCCCGCCGCGTACGCGCCGCCCGACGAGGCGCTCACCGCCCCGCAGTGCGACCCGGTCCTCGGTGGCACCGAGCTCCTCCAGCACCTCCGGGGAGAAGGTGTCGACCGTGATCAGCCGGGTGCCGAGCTGCGGGTGTTCCGCCTGCAGCACGGCCACATAGCCGTCGTAGAGCCCGGCTCCGGGGTCACCCTCCCGTACCACCACCGCCAGCCGTACCGAGGGGTTCTCGGCGAGACAGTGGCGTACCAGCTCCGTCAGTTCCGCGAGCCCCTGCCGGCCGTCCTCGGGAGCGACGAAGACCACCGTGCCGGCCTTGGCCAGTTCCTCCTGACCGGTCGCCTCCGGGAGCACCTCCGCCCGCCCGCGAACGACCACAGGGCCGGGGTCCCCCGCCTCCCGCGGCTGCGCCGCGAACTGGGTGCGGAACACGTGCCGGACCAGGTCGTCCTCGCTTCTGCGGACCGGCAGATCCGCGAGAACCACGCCGTCGAGATGGCCGACCGGGCTATGGGCGGCGTCGAACACCGTCAGCTCGAAGCCCCGCTCCGCGCGCCGGGCATGGACCCACAGCCGGGGTGCGTCGACCGCGTCGAGGGCCGCCGACCGGATCGCGACCGGCAGCGAAGGACCGTCGCTCACCACGAGGGCGGCCTGCAGAACTCCGTCCCAGAGCACCGGGTGCAGCGCCCCCGCAAGCCGCCCCGAGGGGCTGCCGCCCGGCAGCTCCACGGAGACCAGGGCCTCGCCCTCGCCGAGTCGGGCGCCGGTCACCGAGCGGAAGGCCGGCCCGTAGCCCAGGTTCCGCTCCGTGCAGCGCCGGTAGAACTCCTCCGCCGTCAGGCGGTCACCGTCGAGCAGGTGGTCCGGGAAGGCCGGGGCGTCCAGCGGTCCGCCCCAGGAGGCCACTGCCCGGCAGTGCTGGGTCCAGCCGGTCTCGTCGCCGGAGGCCGCCGTCACGACGCCCGCCGAGCCCGCGCCGGGGCGCCAGGTCACGCCGAGCCGCACCGGCTCCTCGCCCACGGTCAGCGCCGCCGACAGCTGGACGTTCCGCAGCAGGAGTCGGCCATCGGCCCGGTCGCGCAGCGCGTGCTGCAGCAGCGCCAGGTAGCCGCCCGCGGGGAAGAGCGCGGCGTCGTGCACCTGGTGGTCGGCCAGCCAGGGATGGTCCTGGACGGTGAGTCCGACGGCGTCCTCCCAGAGGCCGTTCGCCGTGGACGGGCTCAACTGCAGCTCCAGCCGCCCGTCGTGCGACGAAGGCCGCTGCCGGGGGCGCAACCAGTAGCGCTCGCGCTGGAACGGGTACGGCGGTGGCACCGCGGACGGCCGCCGAGCAGGGCGCGGGCCGCAGGCGGGCAGTCCGGACACGTACGCCTCGGCGAACGCCCGGACCAGGTCCTCGGGCCGGCCCTCGCCGCGGCGGAGCGTGCCCAGCACCACCGGTGGCCCCTCGCGGGCGGCGCCGAGCTGCCGCAGTGCGGTGCCGAGCCCCGGGTGCGGGCTGATCTCGACGAGGTGGCTGACGCCGTCGTCGAGAAGCTGGTCCACGGCCTCGGCGAACCGCACCCTGCTGCGCAGGTTGGCCGCCCAGTACCCGGCGCCGGTCTCGGTGCCGTCGAGCCACTTCAGGCCGACGGTGGACAGCATCGGCGTGTGTGCGGCGCGCGGGATCACCGGGGCCAGCACCTCGTGGATGGCCGGTCCGATCGCGTCCATCTGCGGGCTGTGCGACCCGTAGTCGACGTCGACCAGCCGGCAGAACACGTCGTCGGCCTCCAGGATCTCCTTCAGCAGCAGCACCGAGTCGGTGTCGCCGGCCAGCACACAGGACCGCGGCCCGTTGTGCACCGCCAGCTCGACCAGCCCCTCGAAGCCCGCGAGGGCCTGCTGCGCACTGGCCGGGTCCAGGTCCACGGCGAGCATCCGGCCCCGCCCGGCGACCTGCCGCAGCAGGCTGCTGCGCCTGCTCACCACCAGTGCACCGTCCGCCAGCGAGAGAGCTCCGGCGACGGTGGCGGCGGCGATCTCGCCCTGACTGTGGCCGACGACGACATCGGGCCGTACGCCTGCCCGCTCCCACACCGCCGCCAGCGATACCGAGGTGGCCCACAGCGCGGGCTGTACCCGGTCCACGCCTGCCAGGTCCGCGCGGCCGGTCACCAGGTCGCGCACATCCCAGGAGACGTGGCGGGAGAGCGCCTCGGCGCACCGGTCCATGGTCTCGGTGAAGGCGGCGTCGTGCCCGTACAGTCCGGCGCCCATGCCCGCCCACTGCGCACCCTGGCCGGGGAAGACGAACGCGACCTTGCCCGCCTCCCGGGCCCGGCCCGCCGCCGTCTCGGTCAGCCCGGGCCCGAACAGGGCGCGGCGCTCCGGGAAGTGGTCGCGGTGCCAGGCGAGCGCCTGCGCGGTCTCCCGGGCGGACGCGCCGGCCCGCAGCTGCTCCTCGACCTGCTCGGTGCGGCGGCTCAGCGCCTGCGCGTTGTGACCGCTCAGCGGTACGAGGAAGGGTTCGGTGGAGGAGTCCGTGACCGGCGTCGCAGGTTCCGCTGCCGGCCCCGTCGGTGGCGGCAGCGCGACGACGGCGTGCGCGTTCGTCCCGCCCCAGCCGAAGGAGTTGACGCCGATCAGGCTGTCCGGCTCCAGCGGCAGAGGTTCCCTCGCCACGGCCAGGTTCAGCCCGTCGAAGTCGATGTCCGGGTTGAGCTCCTCGGCGTGCAGACTCGCCGGTACGGTGCCGTGCTCCAGCGCGAGTACCGCCTTGAAGAGCCCGGCCAGACCCGCGGCCGGCTCCAGGTGGCCGATGTTGGTCTTCACCGAGCCGATGTGCAGCCGCCCGCCGGTGCGGGCGGTGCCCAGCACCTCCCCGAGCGCGCCCGCCTCCGCGGCGTCACCGCGCACCGTGCCCGTGCCGTGCGCCTCCACATAGGCGAGCCGCCCGGCCGGTACGCCGCCGGAGCCGTAGACCCGCCGCAGCAGCTCGCGCTGCGCCTGCGGGTTGGGGGTGACCAGGCTCTCGCCGCCACCGTCGTTGTTGACCGCGCTGGCGGCGATCACCGCGCGCACCCGGTCGCCGTCCCGCACGGCACGCTCGTACGACTTGAGGTAGACGGCGGCGACACCCTCACCGCGTACGAAGCCGTCGGCCCCCGCGCCGAAGGCGTGGCAGCGGCCGGTCGGCGACAGGCCGCCGAAGTGGGTGAGTCCGATGGTGACTTCGGGGGTCAGCATGAGGTTCGAACCGCCGACCAGCGCGGCCTCGATCTCACCGGACCGCAGCGCCTGGCAGGCTTGGTGGAGCGCCACCAGCGAGGAGGAGCAGCTGCACTCGATGGTCAGGCTGGGACCGGTCAGCCCCAGGAAGTACGAGAGCCGGGCCGAGACCATGTCGAGCGAGTTGCCGACGATGCTGTGCTGGGTCGCGGCGGCGCCGCTGTCCTTGCGGAGCAGCTCGTAGTCGTGCCAGAGCCCGCCCACGTACACCCCGGTGCGCGAGCCGCGGAGCCCTGCGGCCACCTCGCCCGCGTCCTCCAGGGTGTGCCAGACGGTCTCCAGCATCAGCCGCTGCTGCGGGTCCAGGACCTCGGCCTCGCGCGGTGAGATCCCGAAGAACTCGGCGTCGAATCCGTCGACCCCGTCGATGAATCCCCCGACCCCCTGGATTTCGCGTGTCGGGTCAATTACCCGGGCCGGGTCCCAGCGTTCCTGCGGCACCGGACCCACCGCGTCGCCACCCTTGATGAGCAGTTCCCAGAACGCTTCCAGATCCGGCGCCTGCGGGAATCTTCCTGCCATTCCGACAATGGCGACCAGATCGGCGGCGACCAGCTCGGACCGGGTGTTGCTCACAAAGCCCTCCTCTGTACCTCGCGTGAACTCGCGCGAGGTGCGGCGATGGTTGAAGAGCCCGGATATTCTGAAATGTCCGGTACTGCTGCAGGTGTGGCCACCGTGCCGCTCCCCACGTTAGGAGCACAGGCCAAAGCGTCGCTAAAGCCTGACTAACCGGCCGGCATCAGCTCGGAGGCGGCCTGATCGCCACCCCGCCGACGACCTTTCGTGCGGTAGGGTTTTCGGTTGCGCAGGCAGGATTTCCACGATCAGGAACCGCCGATCGGAGCGTAATGATTCACCGCACGAGCAGTTCTTCCGGAACTCTCTCCGACCCGACCGACGTACGGGATTGGGTGTTTGATCCAGAATTAGTGCACCGTCTCGTCGCGGACGTGCACGGGAGCGGTTCCACATTCAGGCGCAGCCCCTTCGACGAGCGGAAGCTCGCCGATATACCGGAGTCATCGACAGATGATGTCGCCCGTGCCTTCGCCGGCGCCCGGGAGGCACAGGAGGAGTGGGCGGCCGTCCCGGTGCGGCGCCGCGCGCAGGTGCTGCTGCGGTTCCACGATCTCCTGCTCGCACGCCAGGAGGAGATCCTCGATCTCATCCAGCTGGAGACCGGGAAGACACGGCTGCATGCGCTGGAGGAGGTCCTCGCGTCGGCCGCGGTGGTCCGCCACTACGGCCGCGCGGCGCACTCCTATCTCAAGCCACGGCGCCGCGGAGGGGCGATCCCCGGAGTCACCAGGACGGTGGAGGTGCGTCACCCGGTGGGGGTGGTCGGCCAGATCGTCCCGTGGAACTATCCGCTCGCGCTCACCGTCAGCGACGCGCTGCCGGCGCTCGCGGCCGGGAACGCTGTGGTGACCAAGCCCGATACCCAGTCGGCGCTGAGCACGCTCTGGGTCCGCGAACTGCTGGTGGAGGCGGGCCTGCCGCGGGAGGTGTGGCGCACCGTCATCGGCGAGGGACCTGTGGTCGGCCGGGCGGTGGTGGAGCACGCGGACTACGCCTGCTTCACCGGCTCCACCCGCACAGGGCGCGAGGTCGGCCGACGGGCGGCCGACCGGCTCGTCGGCTGCTCGCTCGAACTCGGCGGCAAGAACGCCATGATCGTGTTCGAGGACGCCGACCTCGACCGGGCGGTGGATGGAGCGCTCCGGGGCTGCTTCGCCTCCGCCGGACAGCTGTGCATGTCCATCGAGCGGATCTACGTGCACGAGGTCGTGGCGGCGGAGTTCCTTGCCGCCTTCGCGCAGCGGACGGCCGCGCTGCGGCTCGGCGCGGACCTCGAATACGGGCCGGACATGGGCTCGCTCGTCTCCCGTCAGCAGCTGAGGACCGTGCAGGAACACGTGGCGGACGCGGTGGCGAAGGGGGCCGAGGTGGTCGTCGGCGGGCGCCCGCGGCCGGACCTCGGTCCGCTGTTCCACGAACCCACCGTCCTGTCCGGGGTGGACGCCTCCATGCGAGTCTTCGCGGAGGAGACCTTCGGACCCGTGGTCTCGGTCCACCGGTTCGCCGACGAGAGCGAGGCCGCCGCCTTCGCCAACGACACCGACTACGGCCTCAACGCGAGCGTCTGGACCAGGGACGGGGCCCGCGGCCGGGCCTTTGCCGCCCGGCTGCGGACCGGCATGGTGAACGTGAACGAGAGCTATGCCTCCGCCTTCGGAAGCGTCGGGTCCCCGATGGGCGGCCGGAAGAGCTCGGGGCTGGGCCGCCGGCACGGGGCAGAAGGCATCCAGCGCTTCACCGAGTCGCAGACCATCGCCCAGCAGCGGCTGCTGCCCATGGCACCCTTCGCGCTCGGCCCGCTCAAGGTCGAAGGCGCCGGCTACGCGGCTTTCATGACGAGGAGCCTGCGGCTGCTGAAGCAGCTCCGGCTGCGCTGACGGCAGCGCAGCCTCCTCGGTGCACCGCCACGGTGCTCACCAGCGCACCGGCAGTCGCTTTACGCCCCGGATCAGCAGCCCGGGACGCCAGTCGAGCGCTCCCGGGTCGGTGTCCAGGGTCAGTCCGGGGCAGCGCTCCAGCAGCGTGCGGATGGCGATACGGGCCTCCAGACGCCCCAGTGGGGCGCCGATGCAGTAGTGGATGCCATGGCCGAAGGCAAGGTGGGACTGGGGGGAGCGGTGGATGTCGAAGCTGTCGGGCAGCGGGAAGCGGGACGGGTCGCGGTCGGCGGCGGCGAGCACCACCCGCACGATCGCGCCCGCGGGGATCACTGTCCCGGCGAAGTCGATGTCCAACTCGGTGAAGCGGAAGGTCGACGTCTCGACCGGGCCGTCGTAGCGGAGCATCTCCTCCACCGCGTCGTCTAGGAGCGAGAAGTCGGCCTGCAGCGCGGCCTGTTGTCCGGGGTGCTTGAGCAGCGACAGCAGGCCGCCGGATATCAGGTTGGCGGTGGTCTCCTGCCCGGCGACCAGCAGCAGGAACGCCATGGCGATCAGTTCGTCGCGGGAGAGGCGGTCACCGTCCTCGGCGCGGGTCCGGATCAGGGCGCTGAGCAGGTCGTCGGTCAGCGCCGAGGCACGCTTGTCCTCGATCAGTTCGTCGAGGTACCTCTCCATGGCGGCGACCGCGGCCGTCGCGGACTCCGGGCCGGTCGGCGCGACGAAGTCGTTCGACCATGTGCGGAACGCCTCGCGGTCCAGCTCGGGGACGCCCAGCAGCTCGCAGATCACGGTCATCGGGAGCGGGAAGGCGAGGGCGTCCACCAGGTCCGCCCGGCGGTCCTGCTTCGCCACCAGTGCGTCGACCAGCTCGTCGGTGAGCTGCTGGATGCGCGGCTGGAGCGAGGCCATCCGCCGGGCGGTGAATGCCTTGGACACCAGCTTCCGCAGCCGGGTGTGGTCCGGCGGGTCGGTCTCCAGCAGGTTGGCGTCGATCGGCGACACCCGGTCGCCGTCCGAGTTGGGGCGGGACTTGCGCCGCCAGTCCTTGTGTAACCGGGGGTCGGTGAGCGCGGCCCGGACCGCGTCGTACCCGACGATCAGCCACTGCTCGCCCTCGTCCGTCAGCACCCGGTGCACGGGGCCGCGTTCGCGCAGCTTGGCGTAGAGCGGATAGGGGTCGGCGGTGAACTCGTCGCCGTGCGCGGTGAGATCCACGATCTTGGTCATGCGGAGCACTTTAGACAAGTGGGGACAGGGCTTTGATGAGACGCCGTAATGTCCTGATTCTGACCAGGGGCTGCCAGCAACCCGGAGTTCGTCAACCGGCTCGTGAAAGCACGGGGAATGCGTCGAGATCCGGATCGCGGACCAGGATCGACTGATGGAGCCGCTGAATTCGCTCACCAGGTTCCAGGCCGAGCTCCCGGACGAGCGCGTCACGCACCTTGTGGTAAATGTGGAGCGATTCTGCTACCCGGCCACTTCGGTACAGCGAGAGCATGAGCTGGGAATGGACGTCCTCCCACAGGGGGTATTCGGCGACCAGTCCGCAGAGCTCGCTGATGATGCCTGCGTGCCGGCCGAGGTTCAACTCCAGGGCGATCCGCTGCTCCAGGGCATCGATACGCTTTTCGTCCAACTGCCGGGCGAAATTCTCGAACACCAAAAGCCCCCGCAGATCGGCCAGGGCGGGGCCCCGCCAGAAGTCGCACGCCGCTCGCCAGTTCTCCAGCGCCTCGTCCGTACGGCCGGCTGCGGCGGTCGACTTGGCCAGGCTGACCTGCAGCTCGAAGGCGCGGAGGTCCAGCTCCGAGGTCCCCAGCTCCAGCATGTAGCCGTGCGGTCTGGTGATCAGCCGGCCGGCGAGTCCCGCGTGTGCGTCGAGGTGCTTGCGGAGTTTGGAGACGTAGACCTGGAGTGCCGTGCGCGCCGTGCGCGGGGGGTTTCCTGACCAGAGAGCGTTGATGATGAAGTCCCTGGAGACGACTGTTCCGGACTTTACACAGAGTAACGCCATGAGGGCTCTGATCTTCGCGGCCTTCGGCGTGATCGAGCAAGTACCTTTGGTGATTTCCACTGGACCTAATACGTGGAACTGAACATTCGCAGTACCCATTTTCCCCCGTCTCGTTCGGCTGCTGACAGCTGACCGGCGTTGCATGCTGCCAGGGGGTGGTGGTCCGAACAACCCCCAGGGGTGATTTCAAGGTCGGAGCGAATCTCCCCGGTTTGTCCGGAGACTTCCGATCTTGATGGCCGTCGAGAGTCGAAAGTTCGCCGAGGAAGTACCCCGCCGAGCTGTACAGGACTGGAGCGTTCTTGCCGGTCGAGATGGGTGGTTGGCCCTGATCGTCGGTGTTCGGCCTTATCGGGGCCGGTGGGCACGCGACGAACCCGACTTCTGATTATCAAGTGTCTGAAACCGTTGATCGTCCAGGGGTTGTGTTCGTGTGTGCTCAGTCCCGAAGTCTTTGATTCCGCTTCGCTGTGGGCGTACCGAGCTCAAGGTTTCCTCAACTTCCTTGTTGCCGCCAAATCACGGTGGGTAGATTGCATGACCGTCCTAGATCACACGTTCGATTTGGGTGTGCGCCCACTGGCCGCTTGCTGGAGCGGGGGACAGGCGCGAGCCCGCGTCCAAGCGCGTGGTGGTCCGGCAGGAGGGAGGCGAGGTGCCCAGGGTGAGGGTGGAACACGGCACCTGCCTCAGCCGCCAAGGTAGGTTGATCAACGTTCCAGGCTTCGCGAAAGAAACACGGGGGCAACTCTATGGATCTGTTGGATCGAACGCGCGCATGGAAAGTCCTCAAGAACATGTTCGTGCACGCAGAAAGCGGCGATGGCCGGGCCGTGCTCGTCGCAGGTGCACACGGGATGGGCAAGACCACCCTGCTCCGTGATATCCAGACACATGTCGAGTCGTTAGGGGCCGTGCTTCTGAGCGGTGTTGCCTCGTGCGCGGAGCGGGACTTGCCGATGGGGGTGATAGGCCAGCTGATAGGTGCCAGGGGTCTACCGGCCTCCGAGGCGGCCGAGTTGGCCGAGCTGCTGGAGGCCGCGCGTCGGTTTCCCGCCGAATGCTGGGACTCGTCGTGTCTCCCGCCCTCCCAGGTAATTTCAGTGATCGACTCCATCCATGGGGTCATCCGCCGGCTGGCCGAGCGTGAATTCATAGTCATCACGGTCGACGACATCCATGAGATCGACCCGGCTTCCTTACATTGCCTGCTTTACGGGATACGACGGGTAGGGCTCTCGCGCGTTCTCATGGTTCTTGGTGAGCGCACCGAAGTACCGGAAGCCACCTTCTCTCTGACGGCCGAGTTCGTCCGGAATCCCCGGTGCGCTCTGGTTCATCTCACTCCGCTGTCGACGGAGTGCATCGGGTCCTCGATCGCAGACCAGGCGACCCGGCCGGAGGGCGCCCTCGGCAACCTGCCTGCCTGGCAGGGCGCCTCGGGCGGCAGCCCGCTGTTGTTGCAGGCGCTGCTGACGGACCGGCAGACGGCCGCAGCGGAGGGGGACGGTGCCACCCCGGTCGCGGGCAAAGCGTTCGGACTGGCGGTCCAGTACCTGGTCAGCCAAGTGAGCGAGCCGGTACGGCGCGTTGCCCACGGCCTTGCGTTGCTGGGTACGGCGGCGACGCCGATGCTCGTCGAGCGGCTGATGAACATTGCCGGCGGCGGCGCCACAGCCGCAATGGGCGTCCTGGACACCATCGGCCTGACCATTCAGGGGCGGTACAACCTGGAAGCCGCCCGGACGGCGGTGCTGGCGGACATGGCCCCCGAGTGCCGTGCCGTGTTGCACCGCGAGGCGGCTCGCCTGCTGTACGAGGACGGGGCCGCGTCGGAGGTGGTCGCCGGCCATCTGGCGGCGGGTGGCCCGGTGGACGACAGTTGGGCGCTCCCGACGTTGCTGCACGCGGCCGATCAAGCCCTTCGCACCAACGACGCGCAGGGGGCGGTGACACTCCTGCGTGCCGCGCACGACGCGTGCCGGGACGATCGACAGCTGGCTGCGATCCGCTCCGAACTCGTCCAAGCGGAATGGGAATTGGACCCCGGCGCGGTCCGGCACCAGCTCGGCCGGATGCTGGACGACCACCGGTGCGGTCTTCTGGATCCGCGCCACAGCATGCGGCTGATCGCCCACCTGCTGTGGCAGGGCCAGCCGCAGGTGGCCGAGGAGGTGTTCACCGATCTCGATGCCGCCGAGGATCAGCTGGTGGGCGAGTCCAGGACCAGCCTGGAGATCCTGCGGATCTGGTTCGCCTACGTCTATCCCGCTCTGGGAGCGCGCCACGCCGGCGGTGTTGCGCTCGGCGGTTCGGCGTCGGCCCCGTTCCTGAGAGCGGCCGACCCGGAGTCGGAAGGGGCGCTGCTTCTGCGCACCCTGCGGTCCGAGGGGCCGGTCAGCGGTGTCGCCGAGACTGCCTCGCGGCTCCTGCAGGGCCAGGCCCTGCAGGACCTTTCCGTGGCGGCCGTAGGCGCGGCCCTGACCTCGCTGTTCGACGCCGCGTGGCTCGACGAGGCCGCCGAGTGGTGCGACCTGCTCTATCGCGACGCCGACCACCGGTCGCCCACCGTGCGGGCGATCCTCGCGGCGGCCAGCGCCGCGGTGGAGACCCGGCTCGGAAACTTCGAGGTGGCCAGGCGGCGGGCCGACGAGGCGCTGAGCCTGCTGAGCCCGGCGGCATGGGGGATCGCCCTGTGTATTCCACTGGCCGCCAAGGTGCTGGCGTGCACGGCGCAGGGGGACCAGGAAAGCGCGGCCGAGTGCTTCAGGATCCCCTTGCCCGAGACGATGTTCGAGACGGTGCCGGGGCTGCACTATCTCCTGGCGCGCGGCAGGTACCACCTGTCGGTCGGGCGGTACCAGGCCGCACTCGGCGACTTCTACGCCTGCCGTGACCTGATGGCCGCGTGGAACCTGAACGCCTCGGTGTCGCTTGGCTGGCAGGTGTACGCAGCCAAGGCGTTGACCGGGCTCGGGCATCAGGGCGAGGCCGACCAACTGCTCGAGGCCTGGCACTCGAAGCAGAAGATGGGCAACCAACCGCTGTACGAGCAGGCGGTGCCGCTCGAACGGTTCGGCAGCACTCGTATGACGGTCCGGCCGACGCAGCCGGTGAAGCAACGGTCCAGGTCCGGGACGGTCCTGCGGGATGCCCCGCACATCAAGGAGGGGCTGGGCACCAGACGCGTCGAAGTCCTCAGCCGAGCCGAGCAGCGGGTCGCCATGCTGGCGTCCCGGGGTTGCACCAACCGGGAGATCGCCGAGGAGCTGTTCGTGACGACGAGCACGGTGGAGCAGCACCTGACACGGACGTACCAGAAGCTCGAGGTCCGGGGGCGGTCGGACCTTCCCTTGATCATGGGCTTGCTGACAAGCGGGAAACCGGCCCGGAGCGGTACGTAGCCCGGGCCGGGCAGTGGCCCGGCGCGGTCCGGGGAGCGGGGCCATGGAAACCCCTCTTCCCCTCCTACGACCAGCAGCGGAACCCCTGGCCGCTCTTGCGGCCGAAGAAGCCACCGGCGACCAGCTCTTCGAGCATGGGTGGCACTGCGAAATCCGGTGCGGAGAACTCCGCCCGTAGGCGTCGCATGATCGCCAGCGAGACGTCGAGGCCGATGCTGTCCAGCAGGGCGAACGGGCCCATCGGATATCCGAATCCCTGCTCCAGGGCGGCATCGGTCTCCTCGATCGCGCTGTCGTGGCGGTCCAGCAGCCGGACGGCGTCACCGAGGTAGGGAAAGAGCAGGTGGTTCACGATGAAGCCGGCCCGGTCCCCGCACTCGACCGTGGTCCTGCCGAGCCGGGCGCAGAACGCCCGAGCGGCCGCGACGGTCTCCTCGTCGGTCATGGCCGTGCGCGACAGCTCGATCAGCTGCATCGCGGGTGCCGGGTTGAAGAAGTGCAGTCCCAGCACGTCCCGGGGGCGCCCGGAGGCGTCCGCGCAGGCCGCGACGGAGAGGCTGGAGGTGGTGGTCGCCAGCAGAGCCCCTGGGCGGCACACCGAGCCCAGCTGGGCGAAGACGCTCTGCTTGAGGGGGAGTTCCTCCGCCGTCGCTTCGATCACCAGGTCGCAGTCTCCCAACGCCGAGAAGCTGTCAGCGCCCTCGATCAGCCCGAGTGCCCCTGCCTTCCGGTCGGGTGTGACCCTGCCCCGTCGTACGGCGCGGGTGAGCGAGGCGCCGATCGCCTCCACTGCCGCGTCCGCTTTCCCCCGGCTGCGGGCCACGAGGACCGTCCGCAGTCCGGCGGTCGCGGTGACTTCCGCGATACCGCGGGCCATTGTGCCCGAGCCCACGACGCCGACAAGCCGGATGTCCTTGGTGCCGGCACCGCGGCCGTTGTGGACAGCGTCCGTCAGGGACGGGGTCCGCACCGCCCCTTGGGGCGCTCCGGTCTCGTCGTACACATAGAAGCCCTGTCCGCTCTTCCTGCCCAGCGCTCCCATGCCGACCAAGGAGCCGAGCAGCGGCGCGGGACGGAACGTGTCGTCGCCGGTGCGCTCCCACTGTGCGGCGAGCGTGGAGTGCGCATGGTCCAGGCCCAGTTGGTCCAGGAGCTGCAGGGGCCCGAGGGGCAGGCCGCAGCCCAGCCGCATCGCGGCGTCGATGGCGTCCCGGTCGGCGTATCCGTCCTCGATCATGGCCACGGCACGGTTGAGGAAGCGGTACACCAAGCTGGTCGCATCGTCGCCCGCGTGTGCGCCGACCGTCGCCGGAGTCAGCCCGAGCGATGCCGTCAGGCCCTCGAGTACGGCGACGGCTTCAGCGCGGCTCATGGCCGTGGCCACGACCTCGACGGCGCCCCCCGCCGTCGGGGGACGCAGAAAGCGCAACGCCAGGGTCCGGTCCGGCCTTCCGGACGCGGCGGCGAGGCGCACGAGGGGAAGCGCGGCAGTGGTGCTGACGAATACCGTGTGCTCCGCACACAGCGAGCCGAGCCGGCGGAGCGTCTCGGTCTTGGCCGCCAGGTCCTCGGGCATGGCCTCGATGACGACGTCGGCCCGGGCCATGGCCGCCAGGTCAGTCGTCAGCACACAGCGGCTGCCGCCCGGCCCGTCGGCTGCTGGGGCCTTCAGCCGCCGGTCTACCCGCGCCAGGACGTCGAGATCGCTCTCGACACCGACGACGTCATGGCCGACTGCGTGCAACGCGCGCAGCAGGGGCTCTCCGACCGATCCCAGCCCCACGATGCCTACCACTGACGGGTTCATCGCCCTGCCTTCCTTTCCTTCTGCCCCGTCGGCGCCGTGCGGAAGCGGTTGATGGCGTCGATGTGCTGCTCGCGCAGTTCCTGGTTGCGCACGCCCAGACCTTCGCGGGGTGCCAGTGCCAGGACGCCGACCTTGCCCTGGTGGAGGTTGCGGTGGACGTCGTAGGCGGCCTGGCCGGTGTCCTCCAGGGAGTAGACCTTCGACAGCGTCGGGTGGATCTTCCCCTTGGCGACCAGGCGGTTGGCCTCCCACGCCTCGCGGTAGTTGGCGAAGTGCGAGCCCACGATCTTCTTCAGCGACATCCACAGGTAGCGGTTGTCGTACTCGTGGTTGTAGCCCGAGGTCGAGGCACAGGTGACGATCGTGCCGCCCTTGCGGGTCACGTACACACTGGCGCCGAAGGTCTCGCGGCCCGGGTGCTCGAAGACGATGTCCACGTCCTCGCCACCGGTCAGCTCACGGATGCGCTTGCCGAACCGCTTCCACTCGCGCGGGTCCTGGTTGTGCTCGTCCTTCCAGAACTTGTAGCCCTCGGCACTACGGTCGATGACCGCCTCGGCGCCCATCGCCCGGCATATCTCTGCTTTCTGAGCCGAGGACACGACGCAGACCGGGTTGGCGCCGCCCGCGAGGGCGAGCTGGGTGGCGTAGCTGCCCAGGCCACCGCTTGCGCCCCAGATCAGGACGTTGTCGCCCTGCTTCATGCCGGCGCCGTTACGGGAGACGAGCTGGCGGTACGCGGTGGAGTTCACCAGGCCCAGCGCCGCCGCCTCCTCCCAACTCAGGTGCGCCGCCTTTGGCATGAGCTGATTCGACTTCACCAGTGCGATCTCTGCCAGGCCGCCGAAGTTGGTCTCGAAGCCCCAGATGCGCTGCTCGGGGTCGAGCATGGTGTCGTTGTGGCCGTCGGACGACTCCAGCTCGACCGACAGGCAATGCGCGACGACCTCGTCACCCGGGTTCCAGGCAGTGACACCAGGACCGGTGCGCAGGACGACACCCGCGAGGTCCGAGCCGACGACGTGGTAGGGCAGATCGTGACGGGCGGCCAGGGCACTGCGCCGTGCGTACCGCTCCAGGAACCCGAACGTCGCCATGGGTTCGAAGATCGAGCTCCAGACAGTGTTGTAGTTGACGGAACTGGCCATGACCGCCACCAGGGCCTCGCCGGGGCCCAGTTCGGGCACCGGGACCTCCTTGACGTGCAGGGACTTGCGCGGGTCCTTCTCGCCGGTGGCCATCCCGGTGAACATGCCGACGTCCTCCCTGCGCAGGACGACCCCCCGATAGCTTTCAGGCATCCGGAGGGATTCGAAATCCCTCGCTGTCGCATCACCTGCAAGAACAGTATCGATGACTTCCTTCACGTGATTTTCCTTGAAAATAGGAGCCGCCGAAAGAGTGTGCGCCGGTAAGGAAGCCTAAGCAGGCACCCCCGGGCGGATAACCCCTATTCGGTGACCCCCCGACGACGTCGAATGGGCTCCCCAGAGAATCAGGGGTGTCGGCACGGAGTAGGGGTCATGCAGCGACCGCCCCGTATACCTAAGGGGGCCTCGGGGCTGAGGCGGATTTATGGGTTGCCCGTATCGGCGGGCTCCGGCATCGTCCCACTGCGGCCGCAATTCGTGGTCAGCCGTTTGGTCACCACCAAACGCGACGGGGGGAACGCATGGTGCGATTCAAGGTGTTGGGACCGTTGGAGCTGGTCGAAGCCGACGGTGCGGTGACGCCGCAGCCCATGAAGATCAGGTCGGTCCTGGCCCTGCTCTGCGTACACGCCGGGACGGTCGTTTCCCGGGACAGCCTGGTCGAGGCGCTATGGGCGGGCCATCCGCCAAGGACCGCGCGTACCGCCCTGCAGGTCTACGTATCGAAGCTGCGCAAGTACCTCGACGAGCACGGCGGACTCGCGGACCGGCTGATTACCAAGCCGCACGGCTACGTGCTGGAGGTGCGGGCCGGGGAGCTCGATCTGCACGAGTTCGACCGCCACTTCCGGCAGGCCCGGGCGGCCACGGCCGCGGGCTGCCCGGAAGAAGCGCTGGCCGGCCTCCATGCCGCCCACGCTCTGTGGCGCGGCGGCGCCCTGGCGGACCTCCGCGGGTTGCCGACGTTCGACAACCTCGCCCGACAGCTGGACGAGAGGCGCATCGAGGTCCTGGAGCGGCGGATCGACATCCAGCTGAGCCTGGGCCAGCACAAGAACGTCGTCGCAGAGTTGTACGGCCTCGCCGGCGAACACCCGACCTGGGAGACCATTCACTCGCAACTCATGCTTGCTCTGTACCGCAGCGGACGCGTCGCGCAGGCGTTGGAGGCGTACCGCCGAGTCCGCGATTCGCTGGTTGACGAGCTCGGGCTGGAACCCGGCGAGCGGATCCGGCTGCTGCACACGGCAATCCTGGCGAGGGACCCCTCGCTGGAGACCCGCCGGGTTCTGCCGGTCGCGTACTGATTAGTGGAATTTTAGCCGGATTAATTGCACCCGCTGTTACTGTCGCTACGCCCCAGTGGGGCCAACGTCTACTCGACATTTCCACCGTTCGACAGCGGGAGAATTCTTGCTATCTCATCTCTCGGATCGCCTTCATGATCCCATCATGTACGCGCTTCCCGCGGTTGTGGTGATTATCCTCGTCGAATTCATAGCGATACGCTTCGACGACGAGGATCGCGAGCGCTTTTCGGCGAAGGACACCCGCGCCAACATCCTCACCGGGCTTGGGGCTCTGGTCGTCTCGAGTGTGCTGCGTACCGCGGCTCTGGTCTTCTACGCGTGGATCTACGTCTGTATCGCGCCGTTCCAGCTGCCCGTGGACGCCTGGTACACGTGGGTCGTTCTCTTCGTCGGAGTCGACCTCACCATCTACTGCTACCACCGCATGACCCACCGCATCAGACTGCTGTGGGCGGGACACCAGGTCCACCACTCCAGCCAGTACCTGAACGTCTCGGTCGCCCTGCGGCGCAAATGGGCGCAGTGGTTCGAGAAGTTGATGTGGCTGCCGCTTCCTCTGATGGGTGTCCCGCCTGCCCTGGTCTTCACGATGCACTCACTGCACCTCATCTACGGCCTCTTCGCGCACACCGAGAAGATCGGCAAGCTCCCGCGCCCGATCGAGGCGATCTTCGTGACGCCCTCCCACCACAGGGTTCACCACGGCAACGACCCGGAGTACCTCGACAAGAACTACGGCAGCATGCTGATCATCTGGGACCGGATGTTCGGCACGTTCCAGCCGGAGCTCCACCGCCCCACGTACGGACTGACGAAGCAGATCAACACGCACAGCATCTGGCGCATCCAGGCCCACGAGTTCGCCCAGATGTTCCGTGACATCCGCGGCGCGACCTCCTGGCGTGATCGTGCCGGCTATGTGTTCGGCCCGCCCGGCTGGCAGCCTCCGCAGGCCCGAAGCAGGCCGGCCCCGGAACGCACCGCGGCATGAACCGCCTGCGCGGGCACCCGTGGCTCACGCTGGCGCCCCTTGCCCTGGGCGGCATGATGGTGTCCCTGGACACCACCGTCGTCGCCGTCGCACAGCCCGCCATGCAGGCCGATCTCGGGGCGTCGGTCGGGGACATCCAGTGGGTGACAACGGGCTACCTGCTGTCGCTGGCGGCCATGCTCGTCGTTGCCGGGAAGCTCGGCGACCGGCTGGGCCACCGCCGGGTCTTCCTGGTGGGGACGGCGGGCTTCGCAGCGACGTCCGTCGCCATCGGCCTGTCCACGGACATCACGTGGATCACCGCACTTCGGGTGGTCCAGGGCGTGTTCGGGGCACTGATGCAGCCGCCGACCCTCGCCCTGTTGCGTGCGACGTTCCCCGCGGACCGTCTGAACGTGCCGATCGCCGTCCGCAGCGGGGCACTTGGGATCGCTACCGCGGCCGGCCCGGTCATCGGCGGGCTGTTGGTGCAGTACAGCCGTTGGGAGTCCATCTTCTTCATCAACCTGCCCCTCGGCGTGGTGGCCATCGCGATGGGCCTGCTGGTCCTGCGTGAGGCGCGCCTGGACTCGGCGGCGAAATCCTCGGATCCCGTCGCCGTGATCCTGCTCTCCGGGACACTGCTCGCGCTGCTGTGGGGATCTGTACAGGCTCCCGAGTACGGCTGGGGCGACACCAGGATCTGGGGGGCACTCGCCGGCGCCTGCGTCCTGGGCGCCGGCTTCTGCATGTGGGAGGCACGGGCGCCCGAACCGCTCGTACCTCTGTCGCTGTTCCGCTCACCCGCGTTCTCGGCCGGAGTGATGCTGATGGTGCTGGTCTCCTTCATCATGTTCGGCGTGCCGTTCGTCTGCACGTTCTTCCTGCAGAACGTGCTGGGCCTGTCCCCGGTGCAGTGCGGCGTCCTGGTTCTGTGGCTGACCCTCGCCATGGTCGTGGCGGGTATCGGCACGGGCCTGCTGATGCGGCGCACCGGTTCGCGGGCGCCGGCCCTGCTGGGCATGGCGCTCACTGCCGTCGCCGCGGCGGGTCTGGCGCACGCCACAGGTGCCGGGTCGTCACTGGGCGAACTACGCCTGTGGTTCGTCGTGTTGGGGCTCGGCTTCAGCGCCGTGATCGTGGCGTCCACCCACCTCATCGTCGCCGCCGCGCCGTTGCGCCACTCGGGCGTCGCCGGCGGTCTCCAGCAGACCGCCATGCAGGTCGGCGGGAGCCTGGGCACCGCCGTGCTGGGTGCTGTGCTCGTGGCCCGGGTGGACGGACTTCTCCCGCAGCGTCTCGCCGGGACCGGCACACAGCTGTCAGGGCGGGAACTGGACGAGGCGGTCCGTTCGGTCTCCCTGGGGATCGCACCGCAGTCGTTCGGACCCGAGGCGGCGTCCGTCGTCCCGGGCACCTTTATCGACGGCATGGACGCCACCCTCCTGATCTCGGGCCTCGTGGCGGCTCTCGCCGCCTTGGCCGGGTGGCTGCTGCTGCGCCGTTCCGCGGCGGAGGCAGAGGCGCCGGATGAGGAAGCGGAGGAGGAAGCGGAGTCAGAGGTGAAGACCACGGTGTAGAAGGCCGAGCCGTGGCATGAGAGGAACGGGACCAAGAGGCAGGCCGACGCCGGAAGAGGGGCGGCAACCGCGACCGCGGTTCCCGCCCCTCTTCCGTTCGGTCGTACCCTCACGCCGTCCGTACGGCGGCGATGCCGGCCGCGTCAGCGCTCTCCAGCATCCCCCAGAAGTCCTGGAGCCACGTGAGCGTGTCCCGCATGACGTAGTGGTCGGCACCCGGGCGGAGCGCGGAGAGCAGGAACGACCTGCGACCCTCCGCCGCCGGCCCCAGCACGGTGAGACGTTCCTCGACGCTTCCGTCGGCACGCACGGGGTGGGAGTGGTCGGTGAGGTCGAGCCCGCCGGGTTCGAACACGTCGCCCCCCTCGGAGGCGTTGCGCCACAGCCGTACAGTTCCGTGCTCCAGCAGGTTGCGGAACAGCGGCGACGCGTCCAGGTGCGGGTCGAAGGGGTGAATCCTGGCGTCGGCCAGGGTGTCCACCAGGCGGGACGCGCCCGTGACGGGCCCGTTGACGCGGAAGCGGCCGGCCTCCGCGTCCCTGACGACGACCGTTCCGGGGCCGGTGCCGACATCGAGCACACCGTGCCGGATCAGCGCCCGGATACGGGACATGACGTCGGCGGCGGCGCCATTGGCGAGGCGGTTGTGGACCCGAACGTACCGCGAGAGGAAGACGCGGTGGGACGCCGGGGTGAGACCTCCGTCGTCCACCGCGTACGAGATGACCCCGCGCAGATCCCGCCACACCCCGTCCGCGGCTGCCTTGTGGGGGTTGTTCAGATTGCCGTGAATGGCCCACACATGGTCGCGGTCCATGAAGTCGAGGACCGCTGCCCGGTACTCCTCGGGAGACCGCGAGGGGCCCGCGGCCAGGGGCGCCAGGGTGCGTTCCCAGCTGAACCGATTCCCGTGCGGCTGTTCGTCGAGCCGCCAGGGCGAGACCCATGACGCGGCGGCGCGCTCCGGCGCGGCGAGGTTGCGGCACAGGGCGGCCCGGGTGACCGCCTCCTGCTCGGCCCCGAAGACCACCCCGATCCACCGCAGCACGGTGGCCTCCACCGGCAGCCGGCCGGACGTGCCGGCCTCCGCCTGCGCCACCGTCACGCGGCCGTGCAGGACCGCGTCGACCACGTCGGCCAGCTCGCTCACGGCGTCCTCCAGCGGACCGAGCAGCCGCGCCGGGTCTCCCGGGCGATCGCCGTGTGGCGGACCGCCCGCAAGAAACCCGCGGTAGACGCCAGCGAGCCGCTCGCCGAAGAAGTCGGCCAAGTGGCTGCCAAAGAGAGTCGTGTAGTGGACGAACGCCATCTCCAGGACCACGAGCGGCAAGACGTCCCGCTCGAAGTCCAGTTGGTTGGGCCCTGCGCCTGCCCTGGGGATGCCGACACTCGCCCGCAGCTGGTCCACGGCGGCGGGCGTCAGGAACACCCCCTGGTGTTCGAGTCGGGCCGGGTCGGCTTCTTTGTGGTTGTCGGGGCGGGCAAAGGTGAACAGGCCCGTCTCGCTGAAGGCCAGCAGTTTCGCAGGCTCCGCACCGCTGGGCCGATAGCGCAGGCCGAGTTGCCCGTCGGGTACGAAGCTCCCTCCTCGTCCCTCCGTGAGGTAGAGGATCTCGTCGATCGCCGTGAGACCCATACCGGCAATGCCCACGACGTGCCCGGCGCCACTGACGTCGGCTGTCAGCGCCTTGTCCAGCGGGTAGGCGTACGGGACGTAGGTGGACCCGGTGCGGCACGCGAAGTCCATCAGCGCCCGCGACCGCGCGGACCAGCGCGGATCGTGGTGGGTGTGACCGGTCACCATCAGCACCTGGTCGGCGGGGAAGCCGACGCCGTCGGCCACTCGTATCGTCAGCTCCTCGCCGTGCCGCTCCACGTCCACGACCTCCTCGTGGTGGAGGAACACGTCGACGTGCGGATGCGCGCGCAGTTCGGTGAGGTAACTGCCGAACATGTCCTGGAGCGCCATGCCGTGGACATAGCGCTTGGGCCAGTCCTCGGGGCCGAGGTCGAGGTCGGGGTGGCCGGTCCGGATGAAACGGCTCCGGCACCACTGGTGGAGGGTGGGGCGCCGGCCGGGGGCGCGCAGCGGCCCGGCGTCCTTCACCGATTCGTCGGCGGCGAAGGACACCTGGTTGCCGATGCGGTTCAGATAGCTCGTCCTCGGCTGCGTCGGGCTGTGCGCCTCTCCGGACCCGAACTCCCCGCTCCGCTCGAAGACCCGTATCTCCAGCGAGCGTCCCGGGCCGAGGCGGCCGATATCGGCCGACAGCCGTTCCAGGGCGTACGTGGCGCGGGGCCCACCACCGACGATGGCCAGCCGGTGGACCCTCGGTGTGCCGGTCACGCGGCCTCCCCGGGTCCGGTGCGCACGGGCGTGCCCCGCCCCGTCCCGGAGAGCGCCGCGCCGAGCACGCCGAGGAACCTGTCGATCTCCCGCTCGTCCATGGCGCCCATGGTGGAGAGGCGGAAGAAGCCGCCTGCCAGTTGGTCCTGGGCCGCGTAGATCACGAACCCGGCACGCTTGCAGGCATGGTGCAGGGTCTCGTACGGCACTCCGGCGGGAAGCTGGATCGCGGTCAGGCTCACCGCGCGGTGCTCGGGCGCGAGCATGATGCGCAGGCCCTGCTCCGTCAGGCCGGTGCGCAGCCGCTCGGCGAGGGCGCGGTAACGCGCGCCCCTGGCGGTGACACCCTCGGTGAGTGCCAGGTCCAGGGCCGCCTCGAAGGCGTAGAACACGGGGACCGACGGTGTGAAGGCGGGGGCGCCAGCCTTCTCCTGCGCCTGGTAGTGCCGGTTCAGGTCGAGGTAGTACGTGTGTGAGGGGTGAGCCGCAAGGCCGTCGAAGTCGCACCGGGATGCACAGACGAAGGAGACGCCCGGCATTCCCTCCAGGCACTTGTTCGCCGTTCCGACCAGCCAGTCGATGCCGTCCCGCACGATGTCCAAGGGCTCCGCGCCCACGCTGCTGATGGCGTCCACGATGGTGCGGCACCCATGCTCGTGGGCTACCGCACCGATGCCGGCGACGTCGTTGAGCATCCCCGTGCTGGTCTCGTGGTGCACCACGGCGACATGGGTGAGGGACGGGTCGGCGGCCAGGGCACGGCCGACTGTCGTCGGGTCCGCAGGGGTGCCCCAGCCGAGGTCGAGGCGGGTGACACGGATGCCGTGGACGCTCGCGATGTCGAACAGCCGCTTGCCGTAGTGGCCGTTGTCGACCACCAGCAGCCCGCCGTCCGCCGGAATCGCCGAGGTCACGGCGGCTTCAAGCGCGGCCGTGCCGGAGCCGGTGAGCAGGACGGACGCGTGATCCGCGCCGCCGCCGCACACCGCGGTGACCTTGCGCCGGATCCGGTTCATGAGCGCGCCGAACTCCGGCTCGCGATGGCACATGTCAGGGCCTCCGAGTGCGCCGCGCACCGCTTCGACGGTGTTCACCGGACCGGGGTTCATCAGCACCAAGCGGCGCCCGGCCACGGCGGCTTCGGCCGGGACAGCGAAGGAGTCGCTGGTCACGGGGCGATCATCTCCTGGAATCGGGCGGCCGAGGCCGGCGGTGGGAGGGCGGGGCGCCCCAGCCCGGGGTCGGAATACGAGGCAATTCGTACGCGGAGCAGGGAGGGGCCCACGTGCAGCAGCTGGTGCTCCAGCGCGGCCATCAGGCCCTCGGGGCCGGTCACTTCGGCGGCCTGGACGTAGCCGCATGCTGCCGCCACCTCGGTGAAGTTCAGGTGGGCCGAGCCGGTCGGCTGGCCGCCCGTCGACTCGTACGACTCGTTGTCGAGAATGATGTGCAGCAGGTTGGGCGGTCCCAGCCGGCCGATCGTGGCCATCGCCTCCAGTCGCATGAGCGCGGCGCCGTCTCCGTCGAGTACGACCACCTGGCGGGCGGGTGCGTGCAGGGCGACACCCAGGGCGATGCTGGAGGCACAGCCCATGGAGCCGACGACGTAGAGGTTCCCGGGACGGTCCCACTCGTGCTCCAGCTCCCGGGCCGTCTTGCCGGTGGTGGCGACGACCAGGGCCCGTTCGCCGACGACGCGCATCACGTGGGCGATGGCCTCGCTGCGCAGCATGTACCCGCCGGCTGCGCCTGCCCCTGTCCGTGTTTCGGGCGCCGCGGCCGGGACCTGACCGGAGCGGGCCGGGGACGAGTAGGGGGCAATGGCCCCCTTGCGGACAACGAAGGCGAAAGGCAGCCCCGTGTCCCGCATGTGCTCGTCGGCCACCAGCAGGCGCTCCGCCAGCGTCGCCTCGTCCTGCGGCAGGATCTCGTTTCGGATCTCCATGGCCGTCAGGAGGTTGGGAGTGATCCGGCCCATCAGCTCGTGCTGGGGCTCGTCGGGCGAGCCCGGCTCACCGCGCCAGGTGACGAGCAGCAGGACAGGCAGTCGCAGGGTGTGGCACAGCGAGGTCAGCGGATTGACGGCGTTGCCGAGACCCGAGTTCTGGAGGATGACGACGGGGCGTCGGCCGGCCAGCCGCGACCCGGCGGCGATGGCCACCGCCTCGCCCTCATTGGCGGCGATGAGGTACTGGTCCGGGCGGGTGTCCTGAAGGCAGCTGATCACAGGGCCGAGGAAGGAGCAGGGCACTCCCGTGAACGGACCGAGTCCCGCCTCCTCGAAGAGTGCGACGACCTTCGCGGGGTCGAGGGCCGCGCTCAAGCCGTCACCTGCTCGGACACCAGCGCGTACAGCTCGCGCAGCTCCTCCTGCGAACGCACATGCGTCCACCCTCCGGCGATTCCGGTCGCCCGGACCGTCCAGCCGGTGGCGATGAGGTCGGACAGCAGGTCGACCAGGGACACCGGGCGGTCTTCCTGGAGCACGTTGCGCTTCTCCGCCGCCTGCTGGAGCGCGGTGAACCCGCGCGCCGAGAAGGCCGCGACGCCCGGGAACTCGCCCTTCGCCCGGCCCGTCACCATCTCACCGAGGGCGGTCACGACATGGCCACCGGTGCCGGCGAGCAGTCGGCCGCCGATGGTTCCCGAGGACAGGGCCACCGGCACGCCGTCACGCGCGGCCACATCGACCAGGACCGCGATGTCGGCGGTCGAGGTGGTCAGCCAGTTGAGGGATTCGGCGTCGGCGAAGACGTCATCAGTGCTCACCACGGTGCGGCCGGCGAAACCGGTCGGTACCTCGACCAGCGCCGCAGCGGCGTCCCCGGCCGGGTGCCCGGCGCCCTCGGGGGCCGCGACGACGTCGGCGACCCCGCTCTCTTCGAGCGCGGCGGCACGCAGCCGGGCGAGACCGGAGCGGCAGTCGTCGGCCGGATCCCGCGGGGCGCCGATGGGCGCCCCGGGCACGATCACCGCCCGGGTACCGGGGCCGCGCTCGCGGACGAACCGCTCCTCGTCCCGCTTCAGCGCGGCCATGCCCTGGAGGTCGAAGACCGTGGCGAGCGGCGCGATGCGCTCCTCGATCCCCGTGCTGCGCCCCTCCGAGAGGATCTTGCCGTACACCTCGGTGACCGCGTTGATCCCCGCCCGCAGCCCGTGGTTGGCGTAGATGACCATCTTGGCGCCGGCGGCGCCCAGTTCGTCCGCGGTGATCGTGTGATAGGTGGTGGGCACCACGACGACGGGCAGGTCGAGGCGCCAGCGCCGGAGGAACTCGAGGACGGGATCCGGGGACGAGCCCTTGGCGTGGATCAGCACCGCGTCCGCTCCGGACTCGGCGTACGCTTCGCCCCGCTGCAACGCCTCCTCCATCCCGTGTCCGGCGATCAGGGCCTCGATACGGGCGATCACCATGAGGTCGGAGCCGCGCTGGGCGCTCTTGGCGGCTTCGACCTTTCCGCAGAACTCGTCCAGTCCGGCGAGTTCCTGGCGGCCCGCGATGAAGCTGTTGACCTTGGGAAAGACCTTGTCCTCGATGCTGACGGCGGCCAGCCCGGCGCGCTCGTAGCGCCGAATCATGTGCATGACGTTGAGGGCGTTTCCGTACCCCGCGTCACAGTCGGCGACGACGGGGACGTCCACCGCGCCGGCCATCGAACCGGCGACGGACAGCAATTCCGCCATCGTCAGCAGGTCCGTGTCGGGCAGCCCCTGGGAAGCCGAGATCTCCAGGCCGCTCGACCAGACACCGTCGAACCCCGCACGTTCCGCCAGCCGTGCGCCAAGAGGATTGTGCGCGCCGACGATCCGGACCACCCCCGGCCGTGCGAAGAGCTCCCGCAGTTGCGTCGCTCCGCCCGTGCCGAAACTCTTTTCCCTGACGGGTTCCATACTTCCCCCTGCATTCCTGTGATGTCCGAGCTGCTCTGCCCTGGTGTGTGCCGGAATCGCGTCGGCGCTGACGGTCCGGCGGATGCGCGCGCCCTCATCCGTAGTCGAAGGTGTCCGGGTCAGGCCCCCAGCGCCGACCGCTGTCCAGATCCGCGATCGCGGCCATCTCGCCCTCGTCCAGAGCGAAATCGAAGACGCGGAAGTTCTCGGCGATGCGGCTCGGCGTCGACGACTTGGGGATGACCAGGTTGCCCAGCTGAAGATGCCAGCGGATCACCACCTGGGCCGGCGAGCGGCCGTGCGCACGCGCGATCTCGCCGAGGACCGGAAGGTCCAGCAGCCCCTGCCCCGAACCGAGCGGGCTCCATGCCTGCGTGGCGATGCCGTGGGCGGCGTGGAACTCCCGCAGTTTCTGCTGCGGGAACAGCGGGTGGAGTTCCACCTGGTTGACAGCCGGCACGATGTCGCAGGTCTCCATCAGCCGGGCCAGGTGCCCGGTCGTGAAGTTGGAGACCCCGATCGCCCGTGCCCTGCCGTCGGCGTGGATCTTCTCCAGCGCGCGCCATGTCTCCACGTACCGGCCGCGCATGGGAAGGGGCCAGTGGATGAGGTACAGGTCGACATGGTCGAGCCTGAGGCGCTCCAGACTCGCGTCGAAGGCGCGCAGGGTCTCATCGGTGCCGTGGTCGCCGTTCCACAGTTTGGTCGTCACGACGACCTCGTCGCGCGGGATGCCGGAGGCGGCGACAGCAGCCCCGATGCCGCGCTCGTTGCGGTAACTGGTGGCCGTGTCGATGCTGCGGTAGCCGGCCTCCAGCGCGTTCCCGACGACAGCCTCCGCCCGGTCGTCCGGGATCTGCCAGGTGCCCACGCCCAGCCGGGGGACCGTGGCGCCGGTGTTCAGGGTCACGCGGTCCGTCACGCCCCCTCCTCCAGCCCGAGGTCGACCGGCAGCGCGTAGCAGCCGTGCAGGTGGGTGGTGGTACGGAAGGCGATCTCGTCCTCCGGGATCGCGAGCTTCATGTCCGGGTAGCGCGTCACCAGTTGCTCCAGGACGACCTCGAGTTCGATCCGGGCCATCGCGGCGCCCAGACAGACGTGGATCCCATGGCCGAACGCGAGGTGGCGAGGGCTGCGCGGGCGGTCGAGATCGATCACGTCCGGGTCGGGGAAGGCCGCCGCGTCCCAGTTCGCCGCCTGGACCGAAGTGATGACGCCCTCACCCGCACGGATGGTGACGCCGCCCAGTTCCACGTCCTCCATGGCCACCCGCCGTGGTGAGTCCCGGACGATGGAGTGGTAGCGCAGCAGTTCCTCCACCAACGCCGGGATGACCGAAGGGTCCTGACGTGCCCGTTCCGCGAGATCGGGTCGCTGGATCAGTGTCAGGGCGGTCAGTTCGATCTGATGGGCCGTGGTGGAGAAACCGGCGAAGAGCAGCAGCGCCACGAAGGACACCAGTTCGATGTCGCTCAGCTCGGGATAGTCGCTGATCATCATGCTGAGCAGGTTGCCGTCCGGCTCGGCACGCTTGAGCTCGATCAGCTTCAGCACGTACTGCAGCAGCTCCAGCTTCGCGTGGTCGCGCTCCTCCGATTCCAACTCGTCGTGCGCGAGCACGATCCTGACGTTGCGTTCGAAGAAGTCCAGTTCGCCGGCCGGAACTCCGAGCAGCAGGCTGATGGCCATGGCAGGAATGGGGGTGGAGAACTCCTTGACGAGGTCCACCGGCTGGGGGAGGGCCTCGATGGCCTCGCACCGCTCCCGGGTGATCCGTTCGATGTCGGGGCGCATCCGGCCAATGCGCTTGGGTGTGAACTCAGCCGCGACCATGCCCCTCAACCGCGGGTGCTCGGGCGGATCGGCGTGCGTCATGCTCAGGGGCAGATCCGTCCCGCCCGGCAAGTTCCAGCGCGGAAAACCCGGCGCCTTCGGATTGACGCTGAACCCCGGAAGGGTGAGGATCTCGCGGACCAGTTCGTAGCTCGTGGCCAGCCAGGCCGACGTGCCGTCGGGCATGGCCACCTGGGTCAGCGGGCTCTCCTCGCGCAGCTTGGCGACCGCCTGCGGCGGGGCGAAAGGGCAACCGGCGGCGGCGCCTTGGGGGAGGTCGGGCAGTTCGAGGCGTTCCGAGGCACCGGTGTTCACATCAACAGTCATTTCTTTCACCACTTCACGGCTCATTGCTGGACGGCTTGCCTCGTGCGGGCTCACCACTTCACGACGGCGGCGCACGCCGCTGTTCCGCCACCGAGGCCGGCGAGCATCACGCGGTCGCCTCGCCTGATGCGCCCCTGCTGCACTTCGATGGCGAGGGTCAGGGGAATGGAGGCGGCCCCGGTGTTACCGAACCGGTCCGCCGACAGCGCCACCTTGCCCGGGGCCACCCCGAGCCACTTGGTGCACAGCTCGACCATGCGCGTACTGCCCTGGTGCAGTACGAACCGGTCGATGTCGGCCAGGGTCAGCCCGGCCTCCTCGCACGCCTGGTGCGCCACGACCGGCAGGGCTGTCTCGGCCCAGGTGACGATCGAGCGCCCCTCCATCTCGAACCGGTCGGCGAGCGGGTCCGCCGTGTCCCGCAGCGGCAGCGCACTGCCACCGCCGCGCACCCGCACCAGGTCCAGGTGCTCGGGCTGGCACCGGGCCACGACACTGATGAGTCCGGAGTCCTCGGCCGGCGGTTCGAGGATGACGGCGCCGGCGCCGTCGCCGAACAGGCTCACCGTCCTGCGGTCCGCCGGATTCACGATCGACGAGTACTTGTCGGCGCCTATGAGGGCCACCGGGCCGCGGCGGCGCCACCCCTCGGCCGCACCGAGCCCATAGAGGAACCCGGCACAGACGCCGTTGACGTCGAAGGCGGGGATCCCCGTGAGGCCCAGGCGAGCCAGGACGAAGGCCGCAGTCGGCGGTTGCGGCTGATCCGGGGTGGATGTGCAGACGACAATCCCGGCCAGGTCCTCGCCGCGCAGTCCCGCGTCCTCCAGGGCCATGGACAGGGCCCGGGCCGCCAGTGCCGAAGTCGGCTCGTCGGCTGCCGCGTACCGGCGCTCCTCCACGCCGGTGCGTTTGACGACCCACCCGGGGTCCGCGCCGCTCCACCGGGAGATCGTCTCGTTGTCGATGCGCAGACCGGGGACGTGCCACCCCAGGCCCGCGACACCCATCCGCTGCTCGGCTGTCTTCATCGGTATGCCTCGTAGACCTTCTCTAGGGTGTGGGCGGTGACGCGGGAACCGGCTCCCGAGGGGGCCGGGACCCCCGGTGGCATGCCCGTGCCGGACCGCGGCCGGCTCAGCGCGCGGGCGACGGCCGCCGCCTGGGGCTCGGCACAGCGGACCGCCGCCTCGCCGCACCGGAACCGGTTCATCAGGAACAGGCCGCCGCATCCCGGCACCTCCAGGGCCAGACCGAGCCGGTCCTCGCGCAGCACCCGCTGCGCGTCGGCCGGCAAATGCGGCGAGCTCTCGCTGAACCCCGTGGCGGCGATGACCGCGTCGAACTTCTCCGCGGTCCCGTCGGCGAACTGCACCGCCTCCTGCTCCAGGGCTGCGACCCGGCCGTATACGTGCAAGCGGCCATGGCTCAGGTGCGACAGGAAGTGGTCGCTCAGCACAGGGGTCGAGGCGGACAGCGGCTTGCCGGGCTTCGGCAGGCCGTACGCGGCGTAGGAGCCAACGAGCCGCCGCACGACCGACTCCGCCACCCGTGCGGCGAGCCCGCCGACGAGGGGGGCATGCTGCAGCCGGCCGTCCGAGGAGTGGTCGATCGGCTTGCCCAGGATCGCCTTCGGCAGATGCCACTTCGGTGTCCGGATGCTGATGCCGACACCGGCCGCCACAGCGACGAGGTCACAGGCGATGTCGACGGCGGAGGCGCCGTTCCCCACCACCAGGACGTGTTTGCCGCGGTACGGCTCGGGGTTGCGGTACGCCGACGAGTGCGCGTACGCGTAGACCGGATCGGCGGCCACCGGGACCTGGGGGCCCCGGGGTTCGCCGTTGTGCCCCGTGGCGTCGACGACAGCGTCGAACTCCGCCTCCGAGGCTGCGCCGTCGGGCCCCACCCAGCGGACCAGCCAGCCACCGTCCGGATGCCGGTCGACCGACGTCACCCGGCACTCCCAGTGACGCTCGGCGCCATCGCACTCGGCGGCAACCTCCTCGAGGTAGGCCGCATAGCGCGAGTGGTGGAGGTACTGGACCGGAGCCTCCGCACGGATGGGACTGCCGGTGAAGGCACTTCGCTCCCGTGACGTGTTCAGGTACAGGGCGTCGTACACCCGGCTGCGCCGCGAGGAGGAGCTCCACAGCCCCCCGGCCTCCGGGTCCTCGGAGAGCCAGTGCAGGGACCCGGCCGGAAGGTGGCGCTGGAGTTCGCGTACGGCGGCGATGCCGCAGATGCCCGAACCGATGACACAGACCTTCACTGGGACCGTCCCTCCGAGGTGCCGGGGACCGCGAACAGATCGGAGCCCTCGCGGTCGCGGTACAGCTTCTTCGCGTAGTCGTAGGCGGGCACTTCGATGTACCGGTAGATCGGGATGGCGAGGAGAATGATGAGAAGGAAATACGCGAGCGCGATGGGTATCTGGTAGAGCGCTCCGTCGAGCGTCTCGGTCGGCAGCGACAGCGCCTCGGACAGCCCGCGCACGACGAAGGGCCCGGTCGGAAGGAAGACGAGGAGCTGGATGGCGTACATCCCGTAGGAGAGCTTCCCCAGTTCGACGAAGAGCCGGCGGCGCAGGAGCGAGGTCCGGCCGGCGAAGTCCGCCTGGGCCAGAGCGACCACCAGGATCGTCAGCGGGACCATCCCGACAGCGGTGCGCTGGAGCGGCCCCGGGACGTACGTACCGACCGCATAGGCGACGGCGCACAGCGACCAGGCCCAGCCGAGCCGGACGGTGGGCAGCACCCCGCGCATCAGCAGGATGCAGGCGATCATGCCGACCAGGAACTCCAGGAAGCGGTACGGCGGGAACGGCAGAGTGAACCAGTAGGCCAGGTCGCCGCCTTTGGACCCCGTGCTCATGTACGTCTCGTGTCCGCCGGTGTCACCGACCGCGAAGTACTTCATCACGTACAGCGGCAGGGCGAACTCGAGGAAGACCGCGATACCCAGGAGCCAGTACAGGGCCCGGGTGGCCAGTCGGCGGACCAGGAACAGGGCCACCGGGAAGAGCAGGTAGAAGAAGCCCTCGGTGCTGAGCGACCACGTGACGGGGTTGACTCCGTGATAGATGTCCTGGAACGGCACCCAGGACTGGAGCAGCGTCAGGTGCAGCACCACGTTGTTCACGCTGATCGGCATGCCGATCAGGAGGATGGCGGCAATGGCCAGCACGGACGTGAACAGGTAGACCGGTACGAGTTTGCCGACGCGCTTGGCCGCGAAGTTGGCCATGCTCGTCCCCTGACGGGTGGTCAGTGCCAGGACGAAACCGCTGAGGATGAAGAAGCTCCCCACGGCGAAGTTGCCGCTCATCGTCAGGAAGCGGGGCCGGGTCAGTGGCGCGAACTCCAGGCCGCCGCTGTCGCCGAACACCATCCTGAAGGTGGTGAAGTGGAAGAAGAACACCAGGATGGCGGCCAGTCCCCGCAGGCCGGTCAGGGAATCGAGCAGTGGTGGGCCCTTGGGCCGGAGTTGTGGGGTCTCGACCGGCACCTTCACCGGGCTTGGCGTGGTCATCCAGATACTCCCGTGTGCTTCGTGTCTCGTAGGTCTTCCGGCGATGCCCGTGATCTGGCGGCCGGGCCTTCAGGCGGTCCGGGGATCGGCCGGTCGGGCGATCAGCGCGCGAAAACCAGGGCGGTGTTGTGGCCGCCGAAGCCGAACGACGTGGACAATGCGACGCGGTGCTGGAGCGCGCGGGGCTGTGTACGCACCAGGTCCAGATCGATCCCATCGCCGGGCCGGTCGAGGTTGCGGACGGCGGGGACAAGTCCGTCCCGCAGGGTGAGAAGGGTCGCCACCGCCTCGACGGCCCCGGAGGCGCCCAGCAGGTGTCCCGTGCACGACTTCGTGGCCGTTACCGCCGGGCGGTGACGGCCGAGCGCGCGGTTCAGGGCGCGGGACTCGGCGAGGTCCCCCGCCGGCGTCGCCGTCCCATGGCTGTTCACATGGCCGATGTCGGCCGCCGTCACACCGGCGTCGCGCAGTGCGATCTCGATGCTCCGCGCGGCGCCGCTGCCCGAGGGGTCGGGGGCCATGAGGTGATACGCATCGGACGTGGCGCCCGCACCCAGCAGGGTGCCCAGGACCGCAGCTCCCCGGGCCTCGGCGTGCTCGGCCCGCTCCAGCACCAGCATGCCCGCGCCCTCGCCCAGAACGAAGCCGTCCCGGTCCTGGTCGAACGGCCGGCTGGCAGTGGACGGGTCGTCGTCGCGACGGGCGAGCGCGCGCAACTGGGCGAAGCCCGCCAGAGTCATCGGATGCAGGCAGGAATCCGCCCCGCCCGCCACGACGACGTCCGCCCGGTTCAGCCGCAGCAGGTCCATGGCCATGGCCATGGCCTGCGCACCGGAGGCGCAGGAGCTGACGGGGGTGTGCGCCCCCGCCAGCGCCCCCAGATCCATGGCCACGCCGGCGGCCGCGGCGTTGGGCATCAGCTGGGACATGAGGTACGGACTGATGCGCTGCGGCCCGTGATCCTGAAGGACCTGGAACTGATGGGGGACGGCCTGGACACCGCCGATGCTGGTGCCGATCACCACCGCGAGCCGCTCGGGCGCCACATCCGCAGCCTTCGCCTGGTGCCACGCCTCGCGGGCCGCGATCAGCGCGAGCTGCTGGACGCGCTCTATCGTCCGTGCGGTCATCCTGTCGAGGCGGCCCTCGACATCGACGGTCCCTGCGAGCCGGGTCGGCAGCCCCTCCAGCCCGGGCCCGTCCAGCAGCCGGATGCCGGACCTGCCCGAGAGCAGGCCGCGATAGAAGCTCTCCGCGTCCGTACCGACGGGTGTGACGGCGCCCGCCCCCGTGACGGCAATGCTCATGACGCCGCCTTGTGCTCGGCCAGGTAGTCCAGGACCGCCTCGACGTCGCGCAGTTCGTTCACGACGTCATCGGGGATGTGGACGCCGAACCGGGTCTCGCAGGCGACCATCAGCTCGATCTTCGCCACCGAGTCGATGTACAGATCCTCGATCAGATCGGCCTCCGGGACGACCTTGTCCTTCGGCAGGCCGGTGATTTCGGCGATGAGTGAGGCCATCAGCTCCAGGTTCGCCGCCTTGTCGGCGTCGGCCGTGGCGGCGGAGCGCAGCGGGCTGTCCGTGATGTCGGACGTGGTCATCTGTGACTCCCATCGGAGAGTGGTGTATCGAGGTGGGCCGGGGCGGGCCGCTCGTGGCCGGCCCGGGCGGTGCCGACCGGGAAGGAGGTCACCCGGCGGCCAACGCCGCGCCCTTGACGGCAAATTCGGGAGCGAGCTCCTGACCCGACAGGGCCCCGATCTCGCGCATGATCCGGTCGGTGTACTGCCGGCGGCTGAAGCTCTGCTTCTCCCGGCCGGCGTACTCGGCGGGAGTGAGCGGTTCGCCGAAGTGCACCTCGAACGAGGTCCGCTTCAACAGCAGCCGCCCCGGCCGCTGGACCCGGTCGGTGCCGACCAGGCCGCACGGCACAACGGGAGCCCCCGTCACCAGGGACAGCCACGCGGCGCCCGTCTGTCCGCGGTACAGCCGGCCGTCGGGCGAACGGGTGCCCTCGGGATGGATTCCCACCCCCACTCCCTGCTCCAGGAGTTCACGGCTGGTCTCCAGGGCGGCGACACCACCGCGGCCGCCGTCCCGGCGCACCGGGATCATGCCGACCTGCTCGAAGAACCAGCTGCTGAGGCGCCCCCTGAGCCCCTTCCTGCCGAGCCGCTCGGCCTTGCCCACGAAGTACACCGGGCGGGGCACGAAGACGGTCAGGAAAATGTGGTCCGAGAACGACAGATGATTCGCCGCGACGACGAATGGACCGGATTTTGGGATATGGGCCATGCCTGTGATGCGGGGCCGGAAATAGGCGACCGCCAGACCCGACAGAACCTTGCGCATGATCTCACGGCCGGCCATGACTTCCCCCAGGGAAAAATTCATTCTCGGGTCCGTGTCGGACACCGTCTCGGCGGCCCACTATGTCGAAGCCTCCGAGCGCAACTCAAGGCCGATTCGAAGGGCTTTACCGCGCTCATTGATCCGCTTTAGCGAGGGACCCGGTCCACCCTTACCGATTGCCGTCTCCGGCCCGCCGTGGCGGCCCGGGCCCGCACCGGTGCGGCCTGGCGAGCGGTCAGGAGTCGGCCGAGAACCGTTGCCCTGTGCACTGCCTCGGATATCGTCGCGGGCGTTCCATCCTCACCGGCGCGGAGTTCTAGGCGGTTCCCATGTCACGTATCCACGACTCGAGTGTCGGCGGGAGCAGGCCGCCCAGTGCCGTGCCACCCGATACGGACTTCGAGCCGCGAAGAGCATGGCTGACACTCGCCGTCGCCGCTCTGGGCGCCATGATGGTCTCGCTCGACGGCACCGTCGTTCTGCTCGCCCAGCCCGCGCTCCAGGCCGACCTCGGGGCGAGCCTGGAACAGGTCCAGTGGGTCACGACCGGCTACCTGCTCGCGGTCGGCAGCCTCCTGGTGATCTCCGGGGGCATCGGCGACCGAATCGGCAACCGATGGGCCTTCCTGATCGGAGTCACCGGCTTCGCCGTGACCTCGGGGCTGATCGCCGGGGTCCACGACGCCGGTTGGCTGATCGGCCTGCGGGTACTGCAGGGAGTCAGCGGAGCCGTGCTCCAGCCGGCCACGCTGGGGCTGCTGCGGGAGACCTATCCGGACGACCGGCTCGACATGCCCATCGCCATCCGCAGCGCCGCGATCGCCGCCTCCACCGCGGCCGGCCCGGTGGTCGGCGGGCTGCTGGTCGAGCACGTCTCATGGCGAGCGGTCTTCATGATGAATGTCCCTCTGGGGCTCCTGACCGTGCTGGCGGGTGCGCTTCTGTGGCGCGGCAGGCCCGCGCGCCACATCACCCGGTCGAGCCCGCGCAGTTTCGACTTCGTGGGCGCCGCTGTCCTGGCGACCGTCCTGTTCGCCCTCTTCTTCAGCGTCTCCAAGATCACCTCCTACGGTCTGCTCGACCTGCGCAGCGCCGGGCTGGTCGTCCTCGTCCTCGCCCTCACCTGGGTCTTCACGCGCATCGAGAAGCGCGTCCGCGACCCGCTCATGCCTCCCGCCCTCCTGCGGACGCCGGCGCTCGGCGTCGGATTCTTCCTGGTCATCACGCTGTCGTTCGCCATGATCGGCACCCTGTTCGTGCTCTCCTACTACGTCCAGAACCAATTGGGGCTCGATCCTGTCGCCGGCGGCATCCACGTGCTTCCGCTCACCGGGACCCTGATCGTCGCGGCCGCCCTGTCGGGCTTCGCCATGCGGCGGGCCGGGGCCCGAGTGGTGGTCGGCGCGGGACTCCTGGTCACTGCCGCCGCCACCTACGGGCTGTCCCGGCTGGGGCCGCACGCCGGCTCACTGGAGCTGAGCCTGCTGCTGTTCGCCCTGGGACTGGGGCTCGCGCCGGCCCTGGTCGGGACCACCAAAATCATTGTGTCGAGTGTGCCGCCGGAGCTGGGCGGACTGGCGGGCGGGCTGCACCAGACAGGCATGCAGATCGGCAGCGGCATCGGCATCGCGGTGATGGGCACGATGCTCGCCGGCCGGGCCGAGGTCCTCGTAGGCGCCGAACTCGACCGGGCGGGCGGCCCTCCGGTGGACCCCGATGTCGTATCCCGGGCGATCGACGAGGCCTCGGTCGGCCTGCACCGTCCTGTCGCCGGCATGCCCGCCGAACTCGCGGCGGCCTGGGAGCAGCTGAGCTCCTCCGTCTTCATGGACGCGATGACATATGCACTCGGCGCGGCGGTGGTCGTGGCCCTCGCGGGGTCACTCGTCGCCGCGCTGGGGGTGCGGGGCAAGCGCACCTGACGCTTCCTGCAACCTCTTTCGGACAGCGCCCCGTCCACTCCCGCCTCGGCAGGAGCGGACGGGGCGCTTTCTCTTTAGTCGGAACTTAGCGAACCAGGCGGTAGAAATTCAGTAATTCCTCAGCGGATTAACCCCACTTGACCGACCGATGGGTGCTGTCTAATATTCGTCGAGCCTGCGCATGTATGTCCGATCGCTCATTCATCGATATGCGGGAACAGAGCGGAGTAACTCGAAGTTGCCGATCTATCAACAACTCAGGCGAATAGCCGGTCCGTTGCTGCGTGCAGCGGTACGTCTTGAGGCGACCGGCCTGGAGAACGTGCCGCAGTCGGGGGCAGCGATTCTGGTCTCCAACCATCTTTCGATCGTGGATTCCACATTTCTGCCGCTCGTCCTGGACCGCCACGTCACGTTCATGGCCAAGGCCGAGTACTTCCGGGGAAGCGGTCTGATGGGGAAGTTCACGTCCTCGTTCATGAACGGCAGCGGCCAGATCCCCGTCGACCGAGCCGATCGTCGGGCGGCTGTCGCCTCGCTGGACCCCTGTCTGGCGGTCCTGGAACAGGGCGGTGTCTTCTGCATCTACCCGGAGGGCACCCGGTCACCGGACGGCCGGCTCTACCGAGCCCGTACCGGAGTGGCGTGGCTGGCGCTGAAATCCGGAGCACCGGTGGTGCCCGTCGCCATGTTCGGCACGGACAAAGTGCTCCCGCCCGGCCGGCACCTGCCCCACCCGGCCAGGGTCCGGATTGCCTTCGGGACACCGGTGGATCTGACGGAGTTCGCGGGCCGGGCCGGTGAGGCGCGGGCCAGACGCCTCGCGGCCGACACGGTCACGGATGCCGTCGCCGCGCTCTCCGGCCAGGAGTACGTCCCCGTCTACGCCACGTCCGCAGCCACCTGAGGCGGGACCACGCCCCCATCCCCTTCCGAGGAGTCCTCCGTGGACCTTGCCGTGAATGTGCTGGATGCCCAGTCGATGATCACCGCCTTCGGGCTGGCGGGCATCTTCGTGATCATTTTTGTCGAGACCGGATTGCTGGTCGGTTTCTTCCTGCCCGGCGACTCCCTGCTGTTCCTGGCCGGCGTGGGCGCCTCCGGCGCGGCCGCCGAGGTCTTCGACCGACCCGGCTTCCACCTCTCCCTGCCGATGCTCCTCATCGGGACACCCATCTGTGCCGTCGCCGGGGCGCAGTTGGGGCACCTGCTCGGCGAAAGGATCGGACCGAGGCTGTTCGCGCGTCCCGATTCCCGGCTGTTCAAGCAGGAGTACGTCCAGAAGGCCGAGGCGTACCTCAGCCGTTACGGGGCCGGCAAGGCGATCGTCCTCGCGCGCTTCATCCCTGTCGTGCGGACGTTCCTCAACCCGGTGGCAGGGGTTCTGGGAATCCGCGCGGGCATCTTCTTCGTGTGGAACACGGTCGGGGGCCTGGTGTGGACGGTCGGCATTCTGCTGCTCGGCTACCGCCTGGGCGACACCCTCAAGGGCAGCATCGACAACTATCTGCTGCCCGCGGTGTTCCTGATCATCGGCGTCTCGATGCTCCCGGTCCTGATCGAGATAGTCCGCACCCGCAGGGTCGCACGCGCCGAGGCCACCGCACGTCCCGCCGGGACGGATGCCGCGCCCGACGGGGCCGCTGCCGACCGCGCCGGGACCGGCGCCATGCACTGATCCGGAGCTGGACGCATTGATCACGAGCGTGCTGACACGGCCGGGCTCGGGATACGGAACGTACGGACAGGGACATGGACGAGAACACGGATCCGCAGAACGCATCGCCCGGAAGAATCGGGGTGACCTACCGCTTGATCGCCGTCGTCGTGCGTGCGGCCTCCCGCGTTCTCGCGCGCCGCGAGTGGCGGGGCGGTCATCATTTGCCCGTGGCGGGGGGCTACCTCACGGTGATCAACCACAACTCCTATGTGGACGCTCTCGCCTACGGACACTTCCAGTACAGCAGCGGCAAGCCGCCCCACTTCTTCGTCAAGGCATCGCTCTTCAAGGTCCCTGTCCTGGGCGCCGTGCTGCGCGCGACCGGCCAGATTCCCGTCGAGCGGCGCAGCTCCCGGGCGGCGGACTCGCTGCGGGCGGCGTACGAGGCGGTCCGGCGGGGGGAGTGCGTGGCCATCTATCCGGAGGGGACGCTCACCCGCGACCCGGACTTGTGGCCGGGGCAGCCGAAGACGGGGGCGGCCCGACTGGCCCTGATGACGCGGGCCCCCGTCATACCGGTCGCGCAGTGGGGCGCCCACGAGATTGCGCCGCCCTACGCCAGGGGAGGCAGACGGGTCAGATTCCGTCCACGACCCACCCTGGTGGTGCACGCCGGGCCCCCGGTGGACCTCTCGGACCTGTTCGACGCCGGGCTGACCGTCCCCGTGCTCAGGGAGGCCAGCAACCGGATCATGGACGCGATCGTGGCCCTGCTGGAGGAGATCCGCGGGGAGCAGCGCCCGCCAGGGAACGGCACGTGAAAGCTGAAACCCGTCGTTCCACCGACGTCGACCGTCCGGCCGAGGCTGTGTACGAGCCACTGGAGTCGGCGGGGCCCGGGCGGTAGTGAGGACCGCCGACCTGGACCCCGACAACCCGGATGACGACCGCGCCCACTACGACCGGCCACATGGTCACTCGGTAGTTGTCTCCCGACAGAGGCATGATCTTCACGAGGCCCGATTCGAAGTCGAACGGCTTGCGGCTGAGCATCAGGCTGCACTGGCTCATATCCGGGTGGAACGCGGGCAGTTCACGGTGTGCATGGGCCGCCTGAAGCAGCAGCCGATCGCGCAGATGCCACTCACTGGAAAGGAGTTGGCGCCACTTCGTGAGGATGGGGTCGCCGTCCTCGAACGCCTGTGCCAGCTCGCTGCGACTCATGAACGGGACGCGGTCCTGCAGCTCCCGCAGACGGCCACCCCGGCGCCACAGGCCCGCGACTCCCACCGCCGCGGCGAGGTCGCTCGTCCAGCCCTCCGACCACGCAGAAACGCGGCTGTCGAGGATACGCACACGGAACGTGGCATCCTCCGGCTGAGGGGACACGACAACCCTTCCGCGATCGGTGATCACCTCGGCCCCGGCGTCCCATCCGGAGACGGTCCGCACCTTGCCCAGGTCGACGCCTTGCACCCTTGCGATGTGCTCCATGCGTCGAGCCGGCTCTTCGGGCGACGCCGCGTGATCTGCCGCATTCCACAGCTCCGCCTCCTGGTCAACCGTTGTCATGTCCGCTCCCCAATGAGACGCCATGGACGGACATGGCACGAGCGGCTGTCCGTCCCGCGTCCGCGGCCGCGAAGTGCACGTCCGTGAGGCGGCGGGCGGCCCTGCCCTGTCGTTCGGGCGCCGGCCGTCCGGACCGGTATGCGTCGGGGCGCCCGCTGGTAAACTGGGGGCACGCTTCGACACCGCCGGGGCCCGTACCGAGGGGTACGGGCCCCGGTGCGTTCCGGGCGCCAGAGTGAGGAAGGTTGTCCATGAACGCGAAGCCGCCGGCCCCGGGGTCCCGTGCCGGAAGACCCCAGTGGGCGACAGCGCCGGAGGGCGAACTCGCGACGCCGCAGACGGCGGCCCCGGGCCTGCCGCCGGTCGAGTCCTTCGACGCACTCGGGCTGCCGCCGGAGGTGACGAAGACGATGACCGGCCTCGGGGTGAAGGAGCCTTTCCCGATCCAGGCGGCGACCCTGCCCAACGCGCTGGCCGGCCGTGATGTCCTCGGCCGCGCGCGGACAGGCTCCGGCAAGACGCTTGCTTTCGGGCTTGCGCTGCTGGTCCGGACGGCAGGCAGGCGAGCGGAGTCGAAGCGACCGCTCGCACTGGTCCTGGTACCGACCCGGGAACTCGCGCAGCAGGTGAGCGACGCGCTGGCGCCCTACGCGCAGGCGCTGAATGTGCGCATGGCGACGGTGGTCGGCGGGCTGTCGATCAACCGGCAGTCGGCGCTGCTGCGGACCGGCGTCGAAGTGGTCGTCGCGACGCCGGGGCGGCTGACCGACCTGGTGTCGCGTCGCCACTGTCACCTGAATCAGGTGCGGATCACGGTGCTGGACGAGGCGGACCAGATGTGCGACCTGGGGTTCCTGCCGCAGGTCTCGGAAATCCTGGACCAGGTCCGCCCCGACGGGCAGCGGCTGCTGTTCTCGGCCACGCTCGACCGCAACGTCGACCAGCTGGTGCGGAACTACCTGCACGAGCCGGTGCTCGCCTCGCTCGACCGTGTGGCGGGCTCGGTCACCACGATGGAACACCATGTGCTGAACATCCACGCCGCCGACAAGTACGCGATCGCGACCGAAATCGCCGCGCGGGACGGCCGAGTCCTGATGTTCCTGGACACCAAGGCCAGTGTGGACCAGTTCACCCGGCACCTGCGGGCCAGCGGCGTACGGGCTGCCGCCCTGCACAGCGGGAAGTCGCAGCCGCAGCGCACACACACGCTCGCCCAGTTCAAGGACGGTGAGATCACCGTGCTGGTGGCCACCAACGTGGCGGCGCGAGGCATTCACATCGACGCGCTCGACCTTGTCGTCAACGTCGACCCGCCGGCCGATGCGAAGGATTACCTGCACCGTGGCGGGCGCACGGCACGCGCCGGGGAATCCGGGAACGTAGTCACGCTGGTCACCCCCAACCAGCGGCGAGACGTGAACCGGATCATGACCGACGCCCGGATCCGGCCGACTGTCACACAGGTGCACTCCGGTGAGGAGAAGCTGACCGCCATCACCGGGGCGAAGCGCCCGCCGATCGAAGGGAAGGGCAGCGGCAACGCCCCCTTCCGTGGCATCGGCACGCGTCCGGGCCGCCCGAAGGAGTCTCGCAAGACGTCCGAGGCCCGCAAGACAGCGGAAGCACGCGCGGCCGCCCGGGTGCGCAAGGGGCGCTGACCCGTCCCACCAGTGCTGACACCTGCGCCAGGATTCGGAGCAGCTGCAGATTGGGTAGCCCGAGGGGGTGAGACTCCCTCGGGCTACCCAACTCGTCCATTCGGTGGGCGCCTTCGGTCCGAGCCCTGCTCGGAAATGAGAGAAGGCGGTAGGCATGGGCATCGAAGATCTCCGGCGCTTACACGACGAGAACGTCCGCACGCTGGGTGAGGGCCACCCGAGCACCCTGGTTGCTCGTGGGGAACTGGCCCACGCGTATTACCAGGCCCGGGAGTACGTGAAAGCGTTCGGGCTCCAGGAACAGCTCCTCGCAGGGGTGGTGCGTGCCCTCGGCGCGGATGATCGCCTCACGGCTTCCACACTCACCGACCTTGCCTCCATCTGGTTCTCCGGGTGGCTTGCTGACGGTCGTCCTGAACTGGCTTTACCCCTATACGAGTTGGCGGTCTCCGAGCGGGTGCGGGTCACCGGGGTGAACGATCCCGGCACTCTCTCCGCGCGAAGTGATCTCGCCACCGCGTACGTCACGGCCGGTCAGGGCAGGAGAGGCATTGCGACGTTCGAGCAGGGCCTCGTCGACTGTCTCCGCGTCCTGGGTGAAGGCCACTCGTTGACCCAGACTGTGCGCGGCAACCTCGAATCCCTCGCGGGAATGCGCGACATGCTGGAGCGGAACGCGCACCGGGAGGAGGACGACGCCGCGATGGCGCGCGAGATCGCGTCCGCGTTCGCCGAGGTACTGGGACTGGAGCCGCGCGTGTCCGGCGGACGGGTGTCCGTCGCCATCCCCGCGATCGGCGAGTCGCTCAGCGTGCCGGTCTGCGACGTCAAGCGCCTCACGAAGAGCTACACGCCGATGGGCGACGCGGCGCTCGAGTTCGTGATGATCGAGGGCGACGACGTCAGACCGTTGATCGTCCTCGCGGACAATGTGCTGTTCGCGCCGGAGGATCCGGTCGTGGTCCTCCAGTCGCCGATCCCTGTAGTGATTTCGAACGCACCGTTGCTGATCAGCTATGCCGAAATGGTCGCGGACGCCGAGCGCTTCGCCATGGCCGCGGTTGCCGGTGGGACGGACAGCGACGTGCTGGCGGGGACGGGTCTGCTCGTGCGCTGCGTCATCGCGGGCGCGGTCCGGTTCGGGTTGCGGTCGCTTCGAGCTGTCGCGTGGTGGCAGCGAGGCTGGGAGGCGCGTGCAGGCGACTGGAACCTGCCGCCCTTCCCGAAGGATCCGGTGTGGGAGCACCTGACGCGTAGCGCGTCGAGCATGACCTTGACTCCGTCCGTGCGTGAGGAACGGGTGGACGAGAGCACCGTTGTCGGGGCCCTGACCGTGGGGGACTTCGAGGCGTTGGAATCGAGGTTGCTCGTCGCCCAGCTGGATGAGGAGTTCGTCGCGACCTGGAAGACATTGATGCCGATCACCCCGGCGAGGTTCACCGATCTGCTCACGGACCGGTTGATCGGGGCGCAGGCGGACATCACCCTTTATCCGGACGGTGCCGGTAGCGCGGACCTGGTGCTCCGAAATGACGGGGAGAGCCAGGCCGTTCTTCAGCTCCGGTTCGATTTCCGTACGAGCGAGATCACGATCGACGAGATCCGCATCATGGCGGGTGCGCGGGGAAGGGGGCTGTTCCAGCGCCTGCAGTACAACACCGAGCAGCTCGCCAGAGCGCTCGGCCTCAGGAGTCTCAAAATCATGGCCACCGACATCGGGAGTGTCGCGTTCGCCAAAGCCGGATTTCCGCAGGACCCCGAACTGTTCGCGAAGGTCCACGCACCGGCCGAGGGGCGGCCCGGCCCGTTCTAGCGGTGGCTCGGCTTCGACACCAGCTCCCGCCGAAGGCGCGCCATGGCCTCTGGGCCCACTGCCTCCTGCAGAGCGGCCAGCAGTTGACCGCACAGATCACCGGCGTGGATCAGATCGGCCTTGGCAGTCACGACCTCGTCCCTGACAACGGATACATGTCGCGCCGCCACCGCACGGCTCAAGTCGCGCACCTCGTGGGACCGTGCCGCTCGCGTGCCTTCGGCGATAGCGAGCAGGTAGTCCGTGCGATCGCCAGTCAGCCCGTCCTGGGTTGCCTGAGCCCCTCCGATCGCGATGACGCGGTTCAGGGTTTCTGCCGGCAAGAAGAACAACGTCGTCGTCGAGAACCGGCTCAAAGCGGCTTGCTGACCCCAGCGCGTCATGAGGCCGGACTTCGCGTCGAGGAAGGTCGCGAGCTGGACGTAGATGGTCGCATCGACGGTGGCCATCAACGCCTGGCAGTCGGTCAGGGCGGCACGCAGGGAGCCAATCTCCCTGGCCTGGTGGTCCACCATGTCCGCGAACTCCTGGGCCGGACCGGGCGGCGTGGAACCGTCGAGCATCTCCTCGACCAGTGCCAGAAGCCGGTCACCGCGTACGCACAGGTCCTGCATAGCCACTGCGCAGCGGAGCATCGCAGCCGCCACGTCCGTGTCCTTGGCGGTGCGTCGGAGCGTCAGGAAACCGGTCCCGAACTGAGCGAGCAGCTCTGCCAGTTTGGTCAGTAGTGCGAACACAGCCTGGTCTCCTTTGGCCGACGCGCCCGTATTCCAGGGTGATCAGGTTCCCATCATGGTGGATGTTCCATGGCTGTGTGGGCCTCATTCGTTGTAGGGGAGTTGGTTCGGGTGGTTGCCTTCGAGGATCACGTGCGGGCCAGGCCGGCCATGTACTTCGGGGTCGGGCGGCACAGTCCCGAGCTTCCCACCGAGGTGCTTCAGCGGGTGGTCTGGGACGCACTGCACCACGGCGACGGCACTCACGGACGGATCAGTGTCGAGATCACCGCCGACCTCGGCTTCACCGTGGAGGACAACCGACGCCACAGCGTGGACGAGCAGGGAAGGCCGCTTCCCGGATTCTTTGATTCCCTGCTCGACAAGGAGCGACGGGTTCCCGCCGCGGCTGCCGCACTCAGTGTCCGTACGGTTGTCGAGGTCTGGCTGGACGGCCGGGGCTACCGCCAGGAGCTCGCCGGGACGACGCCGACGGGCGCCTGGGAAGAGTGCACGGCGTCCGAGCCGTACGGAACCAGGGTCACGTTCTGGCTGGACCCCTCCTACTGCGGCGCCGGCGAAGCCATCGCCTGGGCTCTGCGCCCCGAAGAATTGCATGGGGAATCCTGCGCGGCGCATCCCTCGATCACGACGTTTCCGATGCACGATCTTCGCTCCGGAGCCGAAGAGCTCAGCTAGAAGGCAACCGGATGCCCGGGTTCCGGAAGTTGATCCCGACGGGGGGCGTGCTCCGGAGGCAGGTGGCTACGCGCTCCGGTGCCGTGACCAACGGGCGAACAGCCTTCGTCTCTCGGGACGTTGGGCCGTGAACGCCGTCTGGGGGATACCCAGCGCACCGAGCCGTGACATGAGCTGAACCTCTTGCTGTGCGGTGACAGCGATCCACAGGGCTGTGCCCGTGTCGGCCGTGCTGAAGATCTCCTGACCGTGTCGCCACGCCTCGGCATGGATTGTGAAGGGGGCCAAGGCCAGAAGCACGTCGAACTGCGCGTCGTCGTGGACGGCGACGTCAATCGCCATGCCGGGATCGGCCTCGGCCGACCGGACGCCCTCGGTCAACTGGCTCTTGGCCATCGACAACGCGCGTTCGTACGCCGGGATAACGTCCTGCGGCCACGCGATATCGCTGTAGGCGTCGACGTGAGCGGTCTCGATGCTGTCCCGCAGGACACGAAGCGCCTCACGGTGGGCGCTGACCACGTCTGCGGCCTCCAGGTCGCCTCGGAGGAACAGTTCTCTACGTGGCTCAACGGCTTCGCTGATCATGTGGCTCAGCCTGTCACGTGCCGATGCCGTCCGTAGGAAGAAGGTTCGCCCTTTCCCGGGCCGGGACGCCGCCGCACCCTATGTGACCTGCACGCATGCGGATCACACAGGGTGCGGCGGCACCTGTACCCGGCTATCTCACCCGGCGCCGGCCGGAACCGGTCCTCGGGGCTGGTTGATGTGGGCCGTCAGAAGGTGGGAGTCGAGCAGCGAGGCATCTGCCATTCGGTCGGCCCGTGCGTAGCCGGCCAGCATGCGTTTGGTCAGGACGAGGGCCTCCGGCGAGCGCCGGACGAGGGGCCTCGTCCAGGCAGCGACGACCTCGTCCAGCCGGTCGAGCGGGGCGGTCTTGTGGAGGAGGCCGAGCCGGTGGGCGGTGTCCGCGTCGAACACATCGCAGGTGAGCATGAGTTCGCGGATGCGGGCGGCGCCGGCCTCGGAGACCAGACGGCCCATCGCTCCTCCCCAGGCGGGTGGGAGTCCGATGCCGACCTCCGGCATACGGAAGCGGCAGGTGTCCGCGCCCGCGCGCAGGTCGCAGAACGAGGCGAGCGCGAGCCCGGCGCCGATCACGCGGCCGTGGAGCCGGGCGATGGTGACCGCGTGGGTGCTTTCCAGTGCCTGGCACAGGCGGTGGGCCTTGTCCGCGATGCGTCGCAGTCCGGCTCCGGTCGGGTCCGCGAGGAGCGTCTCCTGGTACTCGGTGCGGTCGGCGCCCAGGCAGAAGTCCGCGCCCATGGACGACAGCGTCAGGATGCGGATGTCCGGGCGTTCGTGGAGGTCGTCGAGCAGGAGGAGGAGATCGTCGAGGACGGCGACGCCCAGTGTGTCGTCCTGCTCCCACGGATTGAGGCGGACATGGAGTACGGGGCCGTCCTGCTCGACGCGTATCGCCTTGCCGGGGGGGCTGGGGAGATTACGGGCTGTTTCGGTCATGCGAAGGCGACATCCAGATTCAGCAGGCGCCGGAACGCCACCCGGGGAGCCATCGCCGGGCGGCGCACGAGCGTGAGGCGGGGAAGGCGCCGTATGAGCTGTCGGAGAAGGATCTGCGCCTCCAGCCGGGCCAGCGGCGCACCGAGGCAGTAGTGGATGCCTCCGCTGAAGGCGAGGTGGGCCGGCTTGCGCAGGGGATCGAACCGGTGAGGGTCACTGTGCCTGGCCGGGTCCCGGTGTGCCGCTCCCACCATGAGGTGGACCATTTCGTCCTTGCGTATCTCTAAACCGCCCAGGACGCAGTCCTCGCCGGCGACCCTGCTGATGACATGGGTGGGCGGGTCGTAACGCAACGTTTCTTCCACGAACGCGGACACCAGGTCGGGGTGGTCGGCGACCATGTCCCAGCGTTCCGGGCTCTCGACGAGCAGAAGTGTCATGGTCGTGAGGAGTGTCGCGGTGGTTTCCAGGGCAGCCAGGAGAACGAACAGAACCAGGAAGTAGACCGCCTCGTCGGCCTTGTCCTGGTCGGGTTCCATGGAGTCCCACGTCTGTATCCAGCGGGACACGGGGTCCTCACCGGGGTGGGCGCGCCGGTCACTCACCAGAGCCATGAAATAGGCACGCAGTTCGGCGGTGGCCGTATCCGATCCGGCCAGCTGGCTCGCCGAGGGAAGCAGTTCCTGGGTGAAGACCTGATCGTGGGTCAACTGCCGCAGGCGAGGCCAGTCGGCGGCGGGGATCCCGAGCCAGTCGCCGATGGTGGCGACCGGCAGTTCCTCGCCCACCAGGGCCGCGAAGTCCGCCTCCCCTTCGCGCAACTGCTCCGCCAGGGAGTCCAGAAGCTGATCCGTCGTCCGGGTCACGGTCCGGCCGATCCGCTCCACGGCGGCCCGGTCGAACGTGCCGGCCGCCCGGCGCACCCGCGTGTGGTCCGGGGGATTGAGCGCGGCCAGCGTGTTGCTCATCTCCTGCGAGGAGGAAGCGTTCCAGCGCGTGCCCGAACCCTGCCGCTCGCGCCACCGCTTGTCGGGCTCCAGCCAGTCACGGCTGCGCAGCACCTGATCGCAGACGGCGAAGCTCGTCACGATGGAGCCTCCCCAGGGGGCGAGGCTGACATCGCCCCTCGACAGCAACTCGTCGTATATCGGGAAGGGGTCGGCCTGCCCCCTTGCCGTCCGTAGACGGGAGAAGAGGGAGGCGGACGCCCTGCGGTCATACGACGGAGTCGTGATAACTCCCATGTGGCGGCTCCTTTCTGAGAACCAGCCGCCATGCATACCCACAAGATCGTTGAAGCATCCAATTACACAGGAGTCACGAGAGGTTACTTAAATCACTCCCCTCTCGTCCACGCCAGGAAGCGGCTGAACATGCCCCCCTTGTGCTGCGGCGCCGCAGAGGTCGTCGGCCGGGACGACCGGGCGGCGGGTGTCGACTGCTGGGACGCCTGGGCCTGCGGACGGGCCGGCTCGGCAGCTGCCGACGACACCGCTCGCGGGGTGAAGCGGACCGGGAGGGTCACCAGCGAGCGGCTCCACGGAGTCGGCGCCCAGGTGAGCGTCTTGAACGGAACGCGCATCTCGACGTCGGGCAGCCGGTTGAGGAGAGTCTCGACGGCGGTGACCGCGATCATGAACGCCGGGTCCTTGGCGGGACACGCGTGGGGGCCCGCGCCGAAGGCCAGATGCGCCTTGGCGCTGAGCTGCTGGCGGTGCTCGGTCAGTTTCGGGTCGGTGTTGGCCGCGGCGAAGGAGACCAGCACCGGGTCGTTGGCCCGGAGCAGCCTGCCGCCCAGTTCGACGTCGTGAGTCGGGTAGTGGGCCGCGTAGTTGGCGATCGGTGCGTAGTTCCACAGACTCTGGGCGATGGCGTCCTCGACCGGCAGTCCGGTCTGCCATTCATCGCCGAGGTACAGCGCGCTGCTGGTTCCTATGGCAGCGGTAAGAGGTGCGGTGCCACCGGAGAGCAGCGTCACGAGCTGGTGCAGCACCTCTTCGTCGGTCAGCTGGGCCGAGTGCTCCATCAGACGCGTCGTCAGGTCCGCTGCGGGGCGGCGCCGTTTCAGAGCGATGAGCTCGGTGAGCGCACCCCCGAGCACCTCGTCGGACCCGGGGGTCCCCTCGAAGATGCCGCTGATCCCGGCGATCACGCGGTCACCGATCTCGGGCGGGCAGCCGAACAGGTCGCTGAACACCAGCAGCGGCAGCGGCTGGGCGTACTCGGCAATCAGCTCCGCCTGGCCACGGGGCTCGGAGCTGAAGCGGCTGATCAGGTAGTCCGCGGACTGCTGTGTCTGCCTGACGAGCTGGAGCTCGTTGACCGTGGCGAGGCTGTCCGTGACCGCCTGGCGCAGGCGGGCATGCGCCGCGCCGTCGCTGAACAGCGCGTTGGGGCGGTAGCTCATCATCGGCAGGGCCGGGCTGTCCGCCGGGACGCGCCCTTCGTTCAGCGCGTTCCAGCGGCGGGAGTCGCGGACGAAGGACGCGGGGTTCTGCAGGACGTACAGGGCGGCGTCATAGCTGGTGATCAGCTCCACCTGGACATCCGGGGCGATGTCCACGGGCGCGCTCGGGCCGAACGAACGCAGATGCGCGTAGTGGCCGTCGGGGTCGGCTCCGAACGAGGGGCCGTACAGCTGGACGTTCCCATGTGCGGGGCATCCGGGGGGTATCTCCTGTGCGTCAAGCGGCTGTTGCATTCCGGCGCTCCTAGCCGAGTAGGGACATGAGATGTTTGACGAGGGTGATGAGTGCCTGCGCCGAGGTGTTCTCGTCGCGTACGTCGCACTTCACGACGGGGGTGTCGGCAGTCAGGTTCAGCGCCTCGCGGACTTCGTCGAGCGGGTAGTCCGTGGTGCCCTCGAAGTGATTGACGCCGATGGCGTACGTCAGGCCGAAGCTCTCGACCAGGTCCAGGACAGGGAAGGACTCGTGCAGCCGCTCGGGGTCGACGAGGACGAGCGCGCCGAGCGCGCCCCGGGACAGTTCCTCCCACATCTCCTTGAAACGTTCCTGGCCGGGCGTTCCGAAGAGGTAGAGGACCAGCGTGTCACTGAGGGTGAGGCGGCCGAAGTCCATGGCCACGGTGGTGGTCTTCTTGTGAGGAGTACCCGACAGGTCGTCGAAACCCTCGCTGGCCTCGGTGATCTCCTCTTCGGTCCGCAGTGGCTCGATCTCGGAGAGACTTCCGATGCAGGTGGTCTTCCCGACCCCGAAGTGCCCCACTATGAGGATCTTCACCGCATGGGAGACGTCTGGATCCAGGTACACGCGTTACGCTCCGAATCGATTCTTCAGGCCTTCGAGTACGGCGCTGACCAGTTCTCTGTCGACACGCTCGGCGCGCGGTATCGGCCTTCTCACGAGGATGAGGCTGTCCTCCTCCAGCTGCGCCAGCAGGATGCGCACGATGCCCAGCGGCAGGTGCGTATGGCCGGCCACCTCGGCCACGGACAGGAAGCCGTCGGCGACCAGGTCCATGACCTGGCCCGCTTCCGGAGAAAGCGTGCGCGCCGCGGCCGTCGCGTCCTGTGCCGCCATGACGAGCGTGGTGTGTTCGTACTCGTGGTCCGGGGGCAGCGCCCGTCCGTTCGTGATCACGAAGAGGGGCACTAACGGGGATGTCAGTTCCAGCTCCTGCTCGGGTTCGTCAGGCATGGCCTGCCCCCTCTCCTTGCGCTGCCGACGTGGTCAGTTTCGGGATCACTTCGTGCAGACGCGTGGTGAACTCTTCGATGTCGCAGTCGTGTTCGGCAGCGGCAGCCAGGAAGGCCCCGGTACCGGCCGCGATCAGGAAGATCCAGCCGTGCTGGAACTCGATGACCGTCTGCCGCCACTCGGCGCCCTCCAGCACACCCGCGAACTGCGAGGTGACCCTGCTGTAGGCGTGGATGCCCGTCATGGCCGCGGAGATCGTGTCCGCCAGATCCCTGTTCAGCCCGCTGGTCGCCCCGCGGGGCAGTCCGTCGGCCCCCAGCAGTACGGCGTGACGGGCACCCCGCACATCGGCGATCACCTGGTCGAGGTCGGCGAGCACGAACCCCGGGGCGCCCGCGCTCTCACGCCGGGCCGCGCCGGTGCTGCGCGTACCCGCGTCGTCCTCCGCGTTCACCCGCGGCGGCGAGGTGAGGTTGTTGCCCAGCCGGGCGACGAGGCGGTGCATACGGAAGGAGATCTGCTGCATGTCCACATCGGGCGCTGCGGCGGCGGCCAGATACGCACCCTGCCCTGCTCCGATCAGGAAGCTCCACCCGTGGGAGAACTCGATGATCGTCTGATTCCACTGCCGGTCCTCCTCAGGTCCGGCGAAGTGAGCCGTGGCCCGGCTGAGCGACTGCATCCCGGCCATGGCGGCGGAGATCGTACGCACCTCTTTCTCGGCGAGGCCCTTCGTGGCCCCACGAGGAAGGCCGTCCGCGGACAGCAGGACGGCGTGCCGTGCCCGGGGCACGTTGTGCACGATGTCCTCGAGCATCCACGACAGGTCGGCGGTCATGCGTCTTCGGACCCTTCGAGCGACGTGGCATCAAGGTTTCGGCCGGACAGCGTGCCGCGCTGAAAGGCACCCAGGCTGCGTCCGGAGGTACGGCCCGTCCCCTCGGGAGCCCGGGGCGCCGACGGCGTGGCCTCGGGGTCTGGCACGCTCGCTATGGGTGCCTGGCGGGCTCCGCGCTTCGGCAGACCGTGCGTCGTACGCGTCGTCCCGGTCTGGGGCCGTCCTTCGGCACGCAGGATGCTGCTGACGGGGGCCTCCTGGGCCGGCGGCGTCTCCTCCATGGTCCACAGCTCCTCGGGCAGCAGGACGACGGCCCGGACGCCGCCGTACCGGGAGACTCCGGTGACATCCACCCTGAAGCCGTACTGACGCGCGATCAGGCCGATCACAGGGAAACCGAACTTCGGCTGGTTGCCGAGCTGCGACAGCCGGGAAACGACATCGCCGGACAGCAGCTCGGTCGCCCGCTGCCGGTCCTCGTCGTTCATGCTCACACCGGCGTCGTCGATGACGATGCACAGGTTGTTCTGGACCCGCTGGAACGTCACCTCGATCGGTGCGTCCTGCTGGGAGAAGCTGGCGGCGTTGTCGAGCAGTTCGGCCACGGCGAGGGCCACGGGTGCGACCGCGGACGCCTTCAGCGCGAGACCGGTCTGCTGCATGATGGCGACGCGGTGGAAGTTACGGATCTGCCCCTGGGCGCTGCGCACCACGTCGTAGACGCTGGCGGGCCTGTTGCGGCGGCCGAGCGGCGCACCGCACATGACCGCGATGCCCTGCGCCTTGCGCGCCATCTGGGCGTTGGCGTGGTTCACCTCCAGCAGGTCGCTGAGCACGGCGTGGCCGCCGTACTTGCGCTGTATGCCGTCCAGGAGGGTCGTCTGCTCCGCCGCGAGACTCTGCAGGAAGCTGGCGGCACCCTTGAGGACCGCCTTGGTGTTCTCCTCGGCCGCTTCCTTGGCCTCCCGGAGGGTTCTGTCCTGCTCGCTCCTGAACCTCTGCAACTCGGCTCGTGAGACATGCAGTTGACTGTCCGATATGTGGAGCTGGCCCCTCAGCTCGGCCTCGGTCTGTTGCTTCTTCGCCCCTAGAGCTCTATTGCGGGCGGCGAGTGCCACGACCGCGACGACGGCTGTCGCCGCCACCGCAACCAGGCACCACACAAGTGCATCTCGAATCATGGAAACCTTTCCCGGCGCATGGCAGGCGGACGGCGACGGATACACCTCGCGAGGACTCGCGATACAGCGGCTGGGCACTGCCCAGCCGTTGTTGCGTGGAGAGCAGGCCGCCGATCGCGCATCAGCATCTGGATCGAGTGGATCAAGATCACAGATGCCCGGATGCTATCACCGGAATCTCTCCCTCAACCGAGGTCGTTCATGGCCCCGATATCGGCCAACAAGCCCTGCTTGCAAGCGTGTTGAAGAGCGTTCGCCTCCGTCGAGGCCGGTCCTCGCGTCTCCTGCTCCCGGTCCTCCAGGGTCGTTCGAGGCCTTCACAAGAGGAGTGACAATCTCTCACATGCGGTTGTGCCGTCGACAGCCGGTGTCTCCGGCAACCGCTGCCGGAAGCGCTCGGGGCGCCGGATCACCCCTGTGTGCGTCGCTCGCCCCACGGTCCACGAGGTTTATGCCGGACGGAAGTTGATAGTGGTAACCGGGGTGTGTGGAGGCGGTGAAGGAGTGATTGACACGTGAGGCCATGTCAGATCAGGCCTGGCGGCACGGGCTCCTCCGGCGGGGCGAGCAGCGGCACTTCGGGCGGTGGCGCCACGGCCGGAGGCACCTCTGTGAGCGGTGGCACCACGGTCGGTGGCATCTCCGCAGCAGGCGGCACCGGCGGCAGCCTTGCTTCCACCGGCGCGACAGTTCTGTCCATCGCCACCGCGGCGATCGGGCTCCTGACCGCCGGCTGGTACACGATGCGCCGTGTGCGCAGGACGAACGCTCCCTCCGCATAAGGGCGGTGCATACGTCGCCCGGAGGGTGAGGCAGAACCACCGGGCGACATCAGGAGCCGCGCAGCGAAGCCGGCACGGCGGGTTCGGGCAGGGTGCGGAACAGCAGCCAGCTCAGTGCGGGCATCAGGGCCAGTGGCACCAGGGCGGTCTGCAGGGACGTCGCGTCGGCGATGCTGCCGATGAGGGGAGCCACCAGACCGCCGATGCTGACAGTCAGCCCGAGCGTGACCCCGCTGGCCGTGCCGACCCGGGAGGGCAGGTAGTCCTGCGCAAGCGTGACCTGGAGCGAGAACGGGACGTACAGACCGGCCGAGGTCAGCGCCACGAACAGATACAACGCCGGGCCCGGTACGAGGACCAGGCCCGCGACGGACCCGGAAGTGAGCAGGTACGACCAGCGCGCGACCGTGACCCGGTCCCAGCGGTCGGCCAGCGCACCGCCCAGCACGGAGCCCGCCGCGCCGCCGAGATAGAGCACGAACAGCGCCGCGGTGCCCGCCGCCCTGCTGCCGCCCATGCGCTCCGTGGCGTACAGCGAGATGAAGGTGCTCAGGCCGATGAAGACGATCGACCGGCACACCACGGCCAGCGACAGTTTCGCGAACGACGCCCGGTCATCGGGCCCGGCCGCCATCGTCGTACCGGTTCCGGCGGACCGACGCCGCTCCAGTGCCCGGAGCACAGGCACACACAGTGCGGTGCCGACAAGCGCCGGCAGCACCAGGAGCGGTGTCAGGCGCAGACCGCCGAGGGAGACAACGGCGGTGACCACGAGCGGAGCCACCGCGAAGCCGAGGTTGCCGCCCAACGAGAACCAGCCCATCGCGCTGTGGCTGCCCCGGCCGGCGAGCCGGGCCACCCGGGCGGACTCGGGGTGATAGGCGGCCACACCCACGCCGGACACCGCCACGAACACGAGGGTCAGCGCATAAGAGCCGCTCACCCCGCTCAGTGCGATACCCAGACCGCCCAGCAGCGTGCTGCTCGGCAGCAGCCAGGGCATCGCCCAGCGGTCGGTGAGGGCACCGAAGACCGGTTGTGCCACCGACGAGAGCAGGGAGGCGGCGAGCACGATGCCGGAGACGGCCGCATAGCTGTAGGCGCGCTCGGCGACGAAGAACGGCACCAGGGACGCCACGGCGCCCTGGTAGACGTCGACGCAGGCGTGCCCGATGGACAACAGGATGAGGGACGGATTCCTTCGCACCCCGTCATGATCGGAGCCTGACATGGTGTCGCACTTCCGATAATCTGCCAGGCGATGACGAACATCCGCCATACATCGGTCGCCCCGACCCGTACCCAGCGGCTGGCACCCGGCGCAGCGATCGACGCCCACCGGCATGACGACCACCAGATCGTCTACGCCGGGCGCGGAGTGCTGGCCGTCACCACCGGCGCGGGCTCCTGGGTCGCCCCGGCCACCCGCGCCATCTGGGTCCCCGCCGGCACCGTGCATGCCCACCAGGCCCACGGCGAACTCGAACTGCACCTCGTGGGGCTGCCCGAGACGGAGAATCCACTCGCTCTGGAGACGCCGACCGTACTCGCCGTGGGGCCGCTGCTGCGCGAACTGATCGTCGCCTATACCCGCCCCCCGGGCGATGACAACCCCGAACGGGCCCGGCTGCGCGCCGTGTTGCTCGACCAACTGCGCGCCTCGCCCCAAGAGCCACTGCACCTGCCCACACCGACCGTGCCCCTGCTGCGGGCCCTGTGCGACATCCTGTGCGCCGATCCGGCGGACAGCCGTACCCTCGCCGAACTGGGTCGTGAGGTGGGGGCGAGCGACCGCACCCTGTCCCGGTTGTTCCGCAGCGACCTCGGTATGACGTTCCCGCAGTGGCGCACCCAGTTGCGGCTCCACCAAGCGGTGGTCCTGCTGGCCGAGCACACGCCCGTCACCGCGGTCGCGCATCTCTGCGGCTGGTCGTCCGCCAGCGCGTTCATCGACGTCTTCCGCCGTACCTTCGGCCACACACCGGGCACGCACCCCACGGGCTGAGCGCCGACTCCTCGCGTGCGTGGCGGTGGTCGGGCCGGCGGCAGCCGGTGGGTCAGGACGTTCCGCGCTAAGCTGCATGCGCCCCGCGGGGGAAGTCCGGTCGAAGTCCGGCGCTGACCCGCAACGGTAGGCGGAGCCCACACAGGTCTCCGTAAGCCCGATTTCCCGCGGTGGTGATGGCTCCTGTCAATTCGCCGTGGACTGCGAGAGGTGCTGCACAGGGGCCCCGAGTCCCGGGCTGCTCCTTTGAATACGTAGGCGCACGGCCCGAGGCGAAAGAGACCCGCCCGTGGCCACATCGCTCGAACGCATACCCGCCGTGCCGCCGCGTGCCGCCCCCACCAAAGCAGGGCCCGCGCCCCCCAAGCGCGTGTCACTGCCGCTGCTCCTGACCTGCCTGTGCGTCGCGCTCCCGGTGTCCCTCGCCTTCGGCGCCGGAACCGGGGCGTCGGGGCTCTCCTGGGCAGAGGTGGTGCACTATCTCTGGGCCGGGCTCACGGGCGGACCCATAGCCCCCGACGAGGTCCCGGCGTACACCATCGTCTGGGAACTGCGCTTTCCGCGAGCCGTCCTGGCCGCGGTCGTCGGGGCAGGACTGTCGGCCATCGGCGTCGCCGTGCAGGCCATGGTCCGTAACGCCTTGGCCGACCCGTTCGTCCTCGGTATCTCCTCGGGCGCGGCCGTCGGCGCCAACGCCGTACTCATCTTCGGCGCGTTCGGCGCGTTCGGTATCTGGGCCCTGTCCTCGGCGGCCTTCGTCTCCGCCCTCCTCGCCATGGTGCTGGTGTACGCGATCGCCCGCACCGATCGCGGCCTGACCCCGCTGCGGCTTGTCCTGACGGGTACCGCGATGTACTACGGCTTCTCGGCCGTCACCACGTTCATGGTGTTCGCCGCCGAGCGCGGCGAAGCGGCACGCTCCGCGATGATGTGGCTGCTCGGCAGCCTCGGCGGAGCCACCTGGGCCTCCGTGCCGATCGCCGCGACGGCCGTGTTCGCCGGCCTCGCCCACCTCGCATGGTCGGCGCGTCGCCTGAACGCCCTCGCCATGGGCGACGAAACCGCTGCCGCGCTGGGGGTGGACGCGGGACGGCTGCGCAAGGAGCTGTTCCTCGTCTCCGCGGCCGTCACAGGGGCGGTCGTCGCGGTGAGCGGTGCGATCGGCTTCGTCGGCCTGATGGTCCCGCACGCCGCACGGATGCTGGTCGGCGCGGACCACCGCAGGCTCTTGGCCGTCGCGCCGCTCGCGGGCGCCGTCCTGCTGATCTGGGTGGACGTCCTCTCCCGCGTGGTCCTCGCACCGGCCGAGCTGCCCGTGGGCGTACTGACCGCGGTCATCGGCGTGCCGTGTTTCGTCCTGCTCATGCGCCGTCGCTCGTACACGTTCGGAGGCGCATGATGCGGATCGACATCGATGAACTGACGGTCGAGATCTCCGGCGCGCGACTTGTGGACGACGTCACGCTGCGAGCGGGCGAGGGGCAGTTCGTCGGCCTCGTCGGGCCCAACGGCAGCGGGAAGTCCACGTTGTTGCGGTGTGTCTACCGAGCCCTGCGCCCCTCGGCCGGCACAGTCCGGCTCGGCGACGAGGACCTCTACGCGATGAGTGCGCGCGAAAGCGCCCGCCGGCTCGCCGCGCTTCCCCAGGAGGCGGTCACCGAATTCGATTTCACGGTCGCCGAGGTCGTGGCGATGGGGCGGCTGCCGCACCAGCGGTCCATGGCCCGGACCACCGACGAGGACCGGCGTACGTGCGAGGCCGCCCTGGCGGGAGTCGGCGCCGGCCACCTCGCCGATCGCGGCTTTCTCACCCTTTCCGGCGGTGAGAAGCAGCGCGTTCTGATCGCCCGCGCGCTGGCTCAGCAGCCCCGAATCCTGGTGCTCGACGAGCCCACCAACCACCTGGACATCTCGCAGCAGCTTGAGGTGCTGGCGCTGGTGCGCGAGAGCGGACTGACCGTCCTCACCGCGCTGCACGATCTCAACCTCGCGGCACTCCACTGCGACCTCATCCATGTCATCGACGGCGGCCGGATCGTCGCGTCCGGCGCTCCGCACGATGTCCTCACACCCGAGTTGCTGGCCGACGTCTTCGGCGTACGGGCGCATCGCGTACCGCACCCGGAGACCGGCGCGGTACAGCTGCTTTTCGACCGCCTCCTCGCCGCGTAACCGATGTTCCAAGGAGCCCCTGTCACCATGCCGAACCCCGTACGCCCCGCCGCACTCGTGCTCGCCGCCGCTCTGGTCCTCACCGGCTGTGGAGCGGACGTCGCCTCGCAGGGCGACCGGAAGAGCGCCTCCGGAGCAGCGAGAGGCCACTACCCGGTGACCGTCGAGAACTGCGGTGAGAAGAAGACCTACGACAAGGCCCCGCAGCGCGTGGTCACCAATGACGTCGGCATCACCGAGATCATGTTCGCGCTCGAACTCGAAGACCACATGGCGGGGTACGTCATGCCCGACGACAAGGGAGATCTCACGTCCGTGCCCTGGAAGGGCGGCTACCAGAAGACCAAGTGGCTCTCGAAGGAGACGATCAACAAGGAGCTGGTCCTCGACGCCCGTGCCGATCTGGTCTTCGCGGGCTGGAACTACGGCTTCAACGAGGGGGAGGGCTTCACCCCTGCCGAGCTGCAGCGCGTGGGTATCGACTCCTACCTGCTGAGCGAGTCGTGCCGCAACGGGCAGGGCAAGGCGCGCGGGGTGATGGCGCCGCTCGACGCGCTCTACACCGACCTGCGCAACCTGGGGCGGATATTCGACGTCGAGGACCGGGCGGAAACCCTCATCACGTCGTTCCGGAAGGAGGTCGCCGCGGCGCAGGCGAAGGCGGCGGCGGGAACCGACCGCCCGCGCGTCTTCCTCTATGACGACGGCAAGGACAAGCCGCTGACCTCCGGTGCGTACGCCGGGCCGCACGACATCATCACCAAGGCGGGCGGCGACCACATCATGAAGGACCTCAAGGACAGCTGGACGACGGTGGGCTGGGAGACGGTGGTCGACCGTGACCCCGAGGTCATCGTGATCAACAACTACGGAGACACCGGCGCGGACCAGAAGCGGAAGTTCCTGAAGTCCTACAAGCCGCTCGCCAACGTCTCGGCGATCAAGAACGACCGGATCGTCGTCCTCGACTACGTGGACCTGGTGGAGAGCCCGCGCAACCCCGCGGCCATCAGCTCGCTGGCCGCGGAGCTGAGGAAGTTGGCTTCATGAACCCGGTCCGCATGCCGTCCCGCCCACGGCCACCGTCACTCAGACACGAGAGAGCTGGGCCGCCCCGAAGGAGACGTTGAAGCGGTCGCACCAGATGGTGACGCTGCTGAAACGGTCCAGGTCGATGCCGGAGGGCAGGGCGTAGTTCTGATAGCCCATGTTGCCCTTGAGCTTGCCGAGGCTCATGTGCTCTCCGTCGTCGAAGACACCCCAGCCGGCCGTTCGCGGCTCCTCCGCCGCGGGCGTACCGGCAGCTGTGGGGAACTCCTCCCGGACGGTCTCGTCCTGCCATGCCTTCCAGGGCTGGAACAGGTAGAGCCCCGCGCCCACCGCCAGTGCGGCCACGATCAAGACCCCTTGGAATACCGGTCTGCTGAACAGGCGCCTCGCACGTGCCATCGTTCTGCCTCTGTCGCGGCATACCGATTCATTACGGCGGTCCGTCACGTCCACCCACCGGCGCGCGAGCACCGGTGGGTGGGGGACGGGCGTCAGGCGCTGATGTCGTAGAGGACGAACTCCTCCCAGGCGCCGGTGATGGCGGTGGAGCGAGCGCGCAGCGCGTACTGGAGCGATCCGGTGTAGCTGTTCTCCATGGTGACGAAGAGCCCGTTCAGCGTGGACTGGAGCGCCCAGTGGCCCAGTTCCTCGTTGTGGAACACGGTGAACCGCTCCCAGCCGCTCACACTTGTGGAACGGGCGCGCAGCACGTTCTGGGCGCTGCCGGTGAAGTTCTTCTCGACGGCCACGTAGCGGTTGTTCGCCAGGGATCTCAGGGCGTACGTCTCGGTGAGCGCGTCCCACTCGAAGGCGAAGCCCTCCCAGGCGCCGCCGTACTCGGCGGAACGAGCCCGCAGCACACCGGTGTTCGGGGCGGTGTAGTTGAGCTCGGTCGCGACGAACTGTCCGTTGCGGACCGACTGCATGGCCAGGAGATCGGGCTCCTCGGCCGTGGCGGAGAGCCCGTCAGCGGTGGCGGACGGAGCCCTCAGAGCGTCTGTCTCCCCGGTGATCCGCGCCAGTTCTGCGCCGTCCACCGCTTCCCACCCGCTGGGCACCGCGGCCGGCCGGTCGGCCTGCGGGGCGGCTCCGGCCATGGGCGCGGTCGACGCGGAGGCCGCCAGCAGGGCGCTCAGAGAAAGAAGGACGGAGGTTATGCGTCGCACAGGTATTCCTTACCTTTCGTCAAACGGATTTCGGGGGCATTGCGATATCGGGACCGCGAGGGGCTTCCGGTCGCTTCCTCAGGAAATTAACGACACGCCGTCACCAGCTGCTTCACGCACGCCGACAACCATTTCTTGCGCATGGCGGAGCCATACCCGAATTTCTCCGCACCCCCGAAAACTGCGGTCAGCACCCCTCCCTGGGTGCTTCGGCAGTCGCTGCGCCACTCGGCGAAGCGGCCTCAGCGTAAGGGCGGGAGGTTATGTACGGCAATGAATTGACGGTATTTCGGGGAGTCTCGACAAACCGTCGTGCTGCATTATTGCTTCCGCAGTTTCCCGTTAAGGTCCACGAAACTCAACGTTCGTGTCGTGGTCTATGGTTCGTGACCAGGTCATTTCGAGTTCGGGCGGGCACATGGTTGCGGATGAGGGTGTGGCGTTGCTGGGCGAGGACGTTGATGACCGTACGCGCGCTTGGGTGGAGCGGCTTGTTGGCGGAGGGTGCCGCATCGACACCACCGAACGGCTGCGTGGTGGATGGACGTCGGAGATGCGGCGTCTGCGCCTCAGCGGAACGGGAGAGCCGCAGTGGCTCGTGCTGAGGTCATTCGTCAAACCCTTCTATGTGCGGCACGCGCAGGGACTGCTCACCCGAGAAGCGGACATCCTGCGCCTGCTCGGTCCGACCGGCGTACCGGTGGCCGGGTTCAGGGGAGTTGACGCGACGGCGGTGCATTGCGGCCACCCGTCGTTGCTGATGTCGCTGCTGCCCGGCAGCGTGCGGCGTCGACTGCGTGGAGAACGTCCTGGGGACCGGCCGAACCGGACGTGGCCCACTGTTCGACAGCCCTGGCGCTGCTGTACGGCGTCCAGGAGGGAATGCGGCTGGCCGATCGCTACCTGGCTTCCGGCGGCACGCTGAGCGAGGACCCCGCGGCTCACCTGTACTGGCGTGTCCTGGATGCGCTCGCGTTCGCTCCGGATGCCGACAAGGTCGCGGAGCCCTGGCGGGACCTGGGACGCGACGACCTGACTCCGGCCCTGCTCACCAGCAGGCTGGAGGAGTACGTCGAGGAGCTCTTCCATCGCTTCGGCTGACCGTTCCCACCAGGTGGGCCGGGCTGGAGACACGACACGCCCTCCGGGCGGGCAAACGGTCGGGTGCGGGGGGTGGCGGCACACTGGGCGGTCATATGAGAGGGCCTGCGCCCCCGATTCCCGTACGAAGGAGTTTGCAGTGGCACTCACCCGTGAAGAGCGCGAACAATTCCTCGCCGAGCCCCATGTCGCCGCCCTGGCCGTGGCGACGCAGGACAGTGACCGGGCTCCGCTCAGCGTGCCGGTCTGGTACCAGTACGCGGCGGGCGGCGACATCTGGGTCCTGACCGGGCGCACCTCGCGCAAGGCCGAACTGATCGGCGCGGCAGGCCGGTTCTCGCTGCTCGTCGACCGGGTGGAGCCGACGATCCGGTACGTGTCCGTCGAGGGACCCGTCACCGAGACCCGCGACGCGACGCGCGGCGACCTGGAAGAGGTGTCGGCGCGCTATCTGCCCGCCGAAAAGGTCGCCGGCTACGTCGACTTCGCCTGGGAGAACCACGGTGAGCAGGTGGTGATCCGGATGCGGCCGCAGCGCTGGGTCAGTTCGGACCTCGGCCGGATTTGAAGCCGTACTCGGTGCCCCGGGGCCTCACCGGGGCACCGGGCCGGGCCGCCGCAAGAGGCTTCGCCGAGGGCTCAGGCCGACATCACCCGCAGCACGAGTGCGGCAGCGGCCAGCAGGGCGAGGATCACCGGCGCGGCGATCTCGAAGTCCTTCGCGCGGAGATGGGTGATGACCGCGCCGATGAAGTAGAGGACGACGCCGATCGCGGCCGCCGACCCGATCACCGGCACCGCGAGGCCCACCACGAGTCCGACGGCGCCCGCGGCCTTGAGCGCGGCAAGTCGGGGGAACCAGGACCCGGGCACGCCCACCTTGCTCATCGAGGCGGTGATGGCCTCGTGGCGGGTGAAGGTCAGCGTGGCCGAGGCGCTGAGGGCGAGAGCGAGAAGGATGCCGACTATCGCGTAGGCGACGAACATGGTTACCCCAAGGTCTTCAATGATGGATGACTCTATATCGTTGAAGGCTATCAATGATTTGCCTGGGTTCACAATAGAGGCCCTGATACGGTATGGGTATGGCAGCTCAGGGCAGGGTCACCCAGCGATCGGCGGGCTCCGCCGCGTCCCCCGGCGACCCGGACTACCGCCTCGGATTCCTGCTCGCCTACCACGGCGGCATCACCGAGACGCTGATCCGCAAGGCCCTCGCCACGACCGGGCTCACGCCCAGGCATGTGATGGCCCTCCTTCAGCTCGCCGATGGGCCGGTCACACAGAAGGCGCTCATCGAGAAGCTCGACGTGGACCCGAGCGTGCTGGTCGCCCTGCTCAACGATCTCGAGGGCGACGATCTCGTACGCCGCATGCGCGACCCCGCCGATCGTCGTCGGCACATCGTGGAGATCACCCCTGAAGGGTCCTCACGCCTCCGGGCGTCGGATGTCGCACTCGACACCGTGGAGCGAGAGCTGCTCGCGGACCTGTCCGAACGTGAACTCGCCGCTCTGCGGGGCCTGCTCGGCAAGCTGCGGACCTCGCCGGAGGACTTCAGCTGCGGGGAGTGAAGGTGCTGGACTGCGCGGTGTGATGGCGCTGGTCCGTACCAAACCCTTGACAGGGCTATCACTCACTCCGTAAATCACGTAGTGAAGTAAGCGCCCCCTGGGGCGAGTTCGCTACCCGCCATCTCTCGGACCTGTCATATGCATGACATGCATACCCTTTCCCCCACCATGTTTCATGAAGGGACAGCCATGGATTCCCCGCGTCCATCCCGGCGTCTGCTGGTGTCGCTCATCTCGGTCCTCGCCCTCGCATCGCTGTCCACCGGGCTGGCCCAGGGCGCACCCCCGCCCGTGACGGAACCCTCCGCGCGTACGGCCGCAGCGGCCGCCGTGACGTTCTCCGACGAGTTCGACGGGGCCGCCGGTTCCGCCGTCGACGGTGGAAAGTGGCAGATCGAGACGGGCGACAACGTTGCCAACCACGAGCGGCAGTTCTACACCGCAGGCAACCGCAACGCCGCCCTGGACGGGCAGGGTCATCTGGTCATCACCGCCCGCCGGGAGAACCCGGACAACTACCAGTGCTGGTACGGGCGTTGCGAGTACACCTCCGCCCGGCTGAACACGGCCGGAAAGTTCACCACGACGTACGGCCGCGTCGAGGCCCGGATGAAGATTCCGCGCGGGCAGGGCATCTGGCCGGCGTTCTGGATGCTGGGCAACGACATCGGGCAGGTGGGGTGGCCGAACTCGGGCGAGATCGACATCATGGAGAACGTCGGCTTCGAGCCGTCCACCGTCCATGGCACGCTCCACGGCCCCGGCTACTCCGGCTCGGGCGGCATCGGCGCCGGCTACACCCTGCCCGGCGGCCAGGCGTTCGCGGACGCCTTCCACACCTTCACCGTCGACTGGAGCCCGAACGCGATCACCTGGTACGTCGACGGCACCGTCTACCAGCGCCGTACCCCCGCCGACCTCGGTGGGCGCCAGTGGGTCTTCGACAAGCCGTTCTTCCTGATCCTCAATCTCGCGGTCGGCGGCTACTGGCCGGGCGACCCCGACGGCAGCACGGTCTTCCCCCAGCAACTCCTGGTCGACTACGTCCGCGTGAGCACCGACACCGCCGTTCCGGGCGGCAGCGGCCCCATTACCGGCATCGGCGGCAAGTGCGTGGATGTGGCCGACGCCGACAGCGCCAACGGCACGCCCGTGCAGCTCTACGACTGCAACGGCTCCGCCGCGCAGCAGTGGAGCGTCGGAGGCGACGGCACGGTCCGCGCGCTCGGCAAGTGTCTGGACGTGGCATCGGGCGGTACGGCCGACGGCACGCGTACCCAGTTGTGGGAGTGCAACGGGAGCGCCGCTCAGCAGTGGGCCGTGCCCGCGGCCCGCGACATCGTCAACCCCCAGGCCGACAAGTGCCTCGACGCCAGCGGCGGCAGCTCAGCCAACGGCACCCGGCTGCAGATCTGGACCTGCACCGGTGCCGCCAACCAGAAGTGGACGGTGACCCGATGACCACGAGGCTCCTGAGTGGGCCCGTGGTCCGCGGCGTACTGGGCACAGCGGTCGCCGCGGCATTCCTCACCGGGCTGACCGGTGCCCCCGCGAGCGGCGCGGCGGCGGCCACCGGGCAGATCACCGGGCTCGGCGGAAAGTGCGTCGACGTCGCGTCGACGACTTCCGGACCATTTACGGCTGTGCCCAGCAACGTCACCTGGCGCGGCTGACGTTCTGGTCGGTCAACCGCGACCGGCCCTGCACCGGCGGCGGAGTCCCGCAGCCTCGCGGTGGAGACGATCGTGCGGCTGACGGTCAGCCACATTGTGCAGCCCGGTGCCTCTCCGGAGGAGTCCGCCCGCCGCATCGCGTTGATCACGGTTCGCGCCGCCCAGTACCCGCGCGCCTGACCTCCAGCCGCCCTTGGCCGATCAGTCGGTGTCGCGCGGGTCGAACGACTTGGTGTCGGTCGTCAGCGGCTCGGGAAACGCGCTGGCGACGGCGTCCCAGCGGGTGAACTTGAAGTTGGTGCCCTCCCTGTCTCCGTCCGCCGGGGTGGCCTCGCCGTCATGGGTGATCAGCAGGCCCTTCGGGAAGGCCGCACCCAGGGGGACGTTGACGACGGTGGAGCCGTCCGAGTGCTGCACACCGTCGGTGGCCGCGCTGTCGGCGACGGTGAAGGAACCGACATAGCCGTTGCCGCCCTGCCGCTCGTAGACGGCGAAGGCGTTGTCCCCCTGGCTGGAGGCGAGCACATAACCCGCGCCGTCGGCGGCGTGGTACACGGTGACACCCTCGGCGTCCGCGCTCAGGTTCTCACCACCGAAGCCGGGGTCGTCGGCGGTGTCGAGGACGCACTCCTCCTCCGCGGCGTCGTACGTCCAGGGAGTGCCGTACTCACGGACGCGGTCCATCATCTCGGGGGTCTCGAACTCCTCGTCGTCGAGCTCGATACGCCACAGCCCCACGGCCTCCTGGGCGGCGTAGAGCACGTGCTCCTCCTGGTCGACGGCCATGCCCTCGACCTGCGGGCGCTCGCCGGGGTCCGCGCAGGGCGTCCAGTCGGTGCCGTCGGGCAGCGTGAAGGCGCCGGGGAGATCCAGGGTGTCCTCGGTCCTGTAACCCACCCGGCCGCCGATGTCCTCCAGTTCGAGCAGCCGGAGCCGGCTCTCCTCGCGCTGCGACACCACGACATAGGCGTCGCCGTCGTCACTGAACGCGGCAAGGCCGTAGGACGTGCGCTGGTCGTCCACCTCGGACTCGCTCGCGGCGAAGACCGGCTTCACACCGGGAGCGGTCATGTCCTTGAGGGGCGCCCTCCCCGCCGATACGGCGGCAGGGTCGATCACGTAGGCACGTATCCGGTCGCGGCCCCGGTCGCTCACGAGCGCCAGGTCCCGCTTCTTTCCGCCCAGTTCGAAGCCGTAGACGATGTCGACGTTGTTGAACCGGCCGGGGGAGGCATCCTCGCCGGGCACCGCCGGAGCGGCGATGTGCTGGAGCCTCCTGCCGTCGAGGCCGTAGACGTCGAGCCCGGCTTCCTTGAGCGTCCCGATCGCGATGCTGCGCCCCGGGTTGTCGGGGTCGACCCAGACCGCGGGGTCGTCGGCATTGGCGTTGCCGCCGGCCTCGTCGTCGTACACGGCGGGCGTCTCCACCTGCGCGTTGACGGAAACCGGGCCGGACGCGGAAGCCCCGGTGACCATCACGAGGGAGGCGGCCAAAGCTGTCAGAGCGGAAGCGCTCACGATACTCCTCAGTAGCGTTGCGGACCTGCGAGACGCTATGGGGGTTCGGTGTGGACTGCGGAACGTCACGGTGAACCCCGGATGACCTCGTCGGCTCCGGATGTTCAGTGCCCAACTCCGTTCCGCGAAAGGCGCGTTCCCGGCCTACGGGCAGGGCAGGCACACGATGAGGTGCTTGGGCGGAACGTCTGTCCGGTTCGTTGCGGTGGCGGGGAGATAGATCCGTGCCTGCCGGCCGGTTTCGATGTCGTGGATCAGCTGCTCCAGAGCAGGGGCCGCGTGCGGGACCGGCCAATGGTGGTGGAGGGACGCCAGCGTGCGGCGAGCGCGGCGCAGCGCGCTGCCGCTGCGGCCCTGCTGATAGTCCGCGAGGGCCAGTGCGTACCGTGCGATGAGGCTGGCCCAGGTGTCGCCGCGCAGGCCCGGCTGGCTGAGAGCGCGTCGGGCGGTACGCCGGGCGGCCGTGGCACCCAGACCGGCCTGTGCGACGGCCAGGGCCGCGAGACTCACCGCCGTGGACGGGCCCGCGGGTGCGTCCACGGGGGTGGTGTCCGCCGCCTCGTGGAAGTGCTCGGCCGCGGCCGGCAGATCGCCCCGGTACAGGGCGAGCACTCCGTGGACATGGGCGATACGGCCGAGCGCGGCGTCGTCGCCCGCCACGACGGCCTCCAGCCAGGTGGTGCGCAGCAGCTCGCCCGCGGCCTGCGGGTCGTCGGGTGCGGTGAGCCACGCTGCCAGCCATCCTCCCGCCAGCGCCGCGGGGTGATCCGGCCGGGAGGCCGGCCGCAGGTGGTGCAGGCAGCGGAGTCCTAGGTCGGCGCCGCCGTCATGGACGGCCCACCAGAACCAGAGGTTGACCACGGCCTTCAGGAGCTGCGCCGCGTGTTCCGGGTGCTGCGGCAGGTGCCCCAGCATGATGGCGAGCTCTTCCCCCTCGTCGTGGACGAGTTGCACGGCCTGTGTCTGGCTTCCGGTGTTCCACAGTTCCTCGGCCGCTTCCGCCACACGCTGACAGTGCATCACGTGCCGTTCGGCGGCGACCCCGAACTCGTCGGCCTCGCGGAGCCGTTCGGCGCCGAAGTCCCGTGCGGCCGGTGTCATCCGGTACCGGGGCCGGTTCGGACCTCCCGGATCGCCTTCGGGTTCGAGGATTCCGGCCGCCGCAAGGCGGGTGAGGCAGACCGCCACCTGATGCGGGGCGACACTGCCGCCCACACAGACGAACTCGGCCGCCGCGGAGTCGAAGGAGGCCGCGAACACACTGGTACGTGCCCATACGATCCGGTCCGTCCTGTCGCAGAGCACATAGGCCGAGCCGATGGCACGGCGCAGGGACCGGTGGCGTGGCAGCGGCATCCCGGGGCCGGCCAGCCAGCCCTGGCGGCGGTGCACCAGCTCCGCCAGATCGCGTACATCGTGGTGGGCCAGCTGGTGTGCGGCCAGTTCGATGGCGAGAGGCAGTCCACCCAGGTCGCGGCAGATGTCTCTGACGGCGTCCAGATCCCCGCCCGCGGCGCCGAAATCCTCCCGTACGGCCCGCGCACTGCTCTCGAACAGCCGTACCGCCGGGGCGAGTCCGTGGTCACCCTCCACCGGGGCGGTACTCAGCGGCTTCATACGCAGCACGGCTTCGTCGCCGAGCCCCAGAGGCTGTCGCGAGGTGACCAGGACCCGCAGCTTCGGCAGGTGCTGGAGCAGCGTCTGAACCAGCCCCACACCCTCGTCGCGGACCGGATCGATATCGTCGAGGTACAGGAGCAGCTTGCGTGCGCGCAACGCCTTGATCAGATCCGCCGCACCCGCGTCCGGCCGCCGTGCGGTGCCCGTCGCAGCGTGCAGGACCGCCGCGGTCAGCTCGCCGCGCCGACCGGGCCGCGTCCGTGGCCACCGGACCCGCAGGACCTGGGTCCGCCGGCCGTGCAGCCCGGTGGTGACGAAGCCGGCCAGGGAACTCTTGCCCACACCGACCTGCCCGGCCACGGTGACCAGCCGATGGTCAAGGAGCAGGCGGCGCAACGCTGCCGTATCCGCCTCACGGCCGATCGGCCCACCGATCGGCTTCCCACTGTCGGCCGGTGGTGCACCAGCATTCTTCGGCACTCTGCTGCTCCCCGTACGGTCCCGTCGACGCCGTCGCCGCCCCGTACGGGCGTGCGATGCAGAACCGTCACTGCTGTGAGGGCACGGCTACCCCAACGCGTGCTTGGGCCAGAGGTGGCGTCGAACGGAGACAGATCACCCTCCGAAGCGACGACTCGAACGTGCGTGGCGCCCGGGCGAACGACGGCACCCCCGGCCGGAACCGCCGTGGTGCCGCGCCCGGGCCGCTGTCAGCGCAGCGCTTCGGGGAGTTCCTCCCGGTGGACGATGCCCAGACGCTGAGTGGCACGGGTCAGCGCCACGTACAGGTCGCTGGTCCCGAACCCGGCGGGCTCCACGACCAGCACATGGTCGAACTCCAGCCCCTTGGCCTGCCGCGGGTCGAGCAGGACCACCGGGCGGGTCAGATCCGGCTCGGCCCCGGCCGTGACTCCGTCCAGCGGAGCCGCGATCTCCCCGTGCAGCGGCGCCGGTGCGATCACCGCGAGGCGCCCCTCCGCGGGCGTCAGCTCCGCGACCGCCTGCGCCACCGCGCCCGCCAGGTCGTCCCCGGCGTCCCGCGTCCACGGCACCTCGCCGGTGGACCGAACCGAGCCGGGAGGCTCGAAGGAAGGGTCCTCGGCACGGAGGACCCGGGCGGCCAGCTCCATGATCTCGGCGGGCGTACGGTAGTTGACCTTGAGCCGCACGTGCTCGAATCGGTCACCGACGTACGGCTCCAGGATCCTCTCCCACGATCCGACGCCGGCCTCCTCGGAGGTCTGCGCGGGGTCACCCACCAGGGTCAGCGAGCGGGTCGGTGAACGGCGCATCAGCAGCCGCCACGCCATCGGCGACAACTCCTGCGCCTCGTCGACGACGATGTGCCCGAACGCCCAGGTCCGGTCGGCGGCGGCGCGCTCGGCCGCACTGCGGTGATCGGCCTCCTCCTGCCGGTCCGCCATCCGTTCGGCGTCGATGATGTCGTGGGCGGCGAGGCGCTCGGACTCCTCGTCCTCGAACTCGTACGTCTCCGAGCCCCTCGACAGCTCCAGCACGCCCTGCGCGTACGCGATCCGCTCCTGGCGCACGGCCTCGGCGGCGGCCTGCTCGGCACTGTCGTCGACCCCGAGGAGTTCCGCCGCCTCGTCGAGCAGCGGAACGTCGGCGGGCGTCCACGTTCCCTCACCGGGCGTACGCCGGATGGCTTCCGCGTCCTCGGCCGGTACGTACACGGGGCCGGCGAGATAGTCGGTGAGGAAGCCCTCCGGGGTGAGCGCCGGCCACAGCTCGTCGATGGCGGAGTGCACCTCCTTGCTGACGGCGACGCCCTTGCCGAGCTGGGCGATGTCGTCGACCCCGAGGAAGTTGGGGCCGCCGTAGGGGTCGGCACCGATGCGCTCGGTGAGCTGCGCGGTGAGGGCGTCGATGATCCGGAAGGCGAAGTGGGGACGTGCGAGGTTGTACGGAAGGCGCGTGTCGCGGGCCGCCTGCCGGGCCTCGTAGGCGATCTCCCAGTCGAGGACGAGGTCCCCGTCGTCGTGCGGGACGACCAGCGGGGCGCCGGGCTCGGGCAGCCGCTGCCGGTCGCGTACGGCGAGGGCGAGCGCCTCCGCCATCGGCTCTCCGCCCTTGACGGCTGCGGCGCGGGGCGTGTCCGTGCCACGGGCGTGGACCCCGGGGAAGAGTTCGCCCTGCGTGGCGAGCAGGACACCGGTTTCGCCGAGCGCCGGCAGCACCTCGCCGATGTAGCGCAGGAACGCCGGATTAGGGCCCACGATCAGGACGGCGCGCTTGGCCAGCAGCTCGCGGTGCTCGTACAGCAGGAAGGCCGCACGGTGCAGCGCCACCGCCGTCTTGCCGGTACCGGGACCGCCCTCCACGACGAGGACGCCCTGGTGAGGGGCGCGGATGATGCGGTCCTGTTCCGCCTGGATGGTCCGCACGATGTCGCCCATGCGGCCGGTACGGGCGGAGCTCAGGGCGGCCAGCAGCACGGCGTCACCGCTCGGGTCCTCGAAGCCGGTGCGCTCCTGGTCCCCGAGGTCGAGGATCTCGTCGTGCAGCTCGGTGACGACGCGGCCCTCGGTGGTGAGGTGCCTGCGCCGGCGCAGACCCATGGGCGTGTGACCGGTGGCCAGATAGAATGGGCGGGCGACCGGTGCGCGCCAATCGATCAGAAGAGGCGTGTGGGCGGCATCGTCCTCACGAATTCCGATACGGCCGATATGGTGCGCGGTGCCGTCGGAGAGATCGATACGGCCAAAACACAGTGAGCCGTCCACCGCATTCAGGGCAGCCAGCAGACCTGAGCGTTCGGCGACGAGCACCTCGCGTTCGAGACGGGCCTGCATACCGGTACCCACCGGCGTCAGCGCGTCCTCGACGTGCTCTGCGGCGACTCCGCGCAGCACGTCGACACGGTCATAGAGCCGGCCGATGAATTCCTGCTCCTCTTGCAATTCGGCGCTTTCCCGAGTTGACAACATGGCTCCCTGGCGGATATGGTGTTGCTTAGTGGCCCCCGGTGTGGGGCCTTTTCTGTGGGCACACAGAAACACTCAATATACTCTTGAAAATGCCCGGTCCGCAATTGCGGACCGGGCATTTTCGTTGTGCTCCGGGGAGCGACGGCCGACCTCAGCCGACGCTGTCGCCGGGCGCCACCGGGTACGTCTCCAGCTCGGGAGCGGCCAGCAGTTCCGCGATCAGTGCCCGGGACCCGCCGACGTACGTGCTCACCAGGTCCACGTCACCGCCCAGGCACCAGGCGCGGTCCTGCGGCCACCACAGGTCCGGCAGTTCGGCGAACTCGTCCAGGGACACGGGGGAGACGGCTTCGGCCAGTGTGCCGGCGAGCAGCACTTCATCCCGTTCGGGAGTCCCGAAAGTCGGTACGTGGCCGAAGTCCCACCGCCCGTAGCCGTGCCACAGCCCGAACCAGCAGCGCTCGGACGTCCCGGTGTGCCGGGCCAGGACGGGGATCAGAGCCTGGGCGACAGCGAGCGGGGTCGGCCCCTCCGCCGGATGCTCGTCCCAGAGGCCGGGCAGGCCGTACTCGGAGGCGTTGTTGTAGCCCTGGTCCATCCCGACCACCTCGTGCCAGCGCGTGCCCGGCCCCACCTCGCACCCGTACGCGGCAGCCACCGCCGCCCAACGCACCGGCCGCTCATCGAGGGAGGCCGGGTGCAGAACCCGCGCGTAGGCGTCGAACCCCGGCGCGGCGACGCCTGCCACCGTCCCGAAGTTGCCCTGACCGGCGGCGTGTTCGGTGAGCCACCGGGCCGGGCCGAGATCCGAGGTCTGCACGCGCAGGCTTCCGTACCGTTGAGGGGCCGGGAGCCGGTCCACCGGGGGATAGTCGTTCATTCCGCACAGTCTGCACAGTCTGCACGGGATACACGGTCTGCGCGTGATGCACGGTCTGCGCGTGATGCACGCGATGCGCCCCGTCCCCGTGCGGTCAGCGCTGGAAAGGCATCGTCCAGCAGTTGGAGGCGACGGCCTTGCCCGAGAGGCGGTCCGTCAGCCAGGAGATCGCCTCGCCCTGGTCGGTGACGAGAGGCACCAAGTGGTTGGTGAGGAGCTTGTCGCCGAGGTTGGGCAGCTCGATGGCGTCGTACGTGACACTCGCGCCCTTGCGGCACCAGTCCACGGCCAGTTGGCGGGCCTGGCCGTGCGGAACGATGTCGTCCTGGACGCCGGTCGCCACCCGTACCGGGCCTGTGGGCTTCGAAGCGCCGATGCGCTGCCTGTCGAGTGCCGCCTGCGCCCGGGGCTCCGCGGCGATGATGCCGCCGAGGGACGTGCCGCTCGTGGTCCATTTGGTGCTCTTGGTGAAGCCGTAGCCGAAGATCGCATCGCCGACGCACATGGTCGATGCGTCCTTCAGCGCGGCCCGTCCTGTGGCGTTGATGTTCGCTTCGACGACCTCGCGGAGATCGGGATCGGCCTGCGCGAATCCGTTGATCGACCAGGCCAGGGCGCCGGCCAGTGCGCTGCCGTCGATCCCCTTCATGACCGCCGTCAGGTCCGCGGGCGGCGCGCCGGCGTAGGTGCCGGCGAGCTTGACGTCGGGTGCGTAGGAGGGCTGGAGCTCGGCGGCCGAGGCGCTGGCCCCTCCGCCCTGGCTGTAGCCGTACAGACCGACGCGCGAGTCGGCGGTGATCGACGCTCCAGGGACGGCGCGCGCGGCGCGGGCCGCGTCGAGCAGGGCGTGGCCCTGGTCGAGACGGTTGACGTAGGTGTGGAGCCGGTCGGTGGCGCCGAGGCCGACGTAGTCGGTGACCACCACCGCGGCTCCGGTGGCGAGCAGGCGGTAGATCGCCAGGGCTTCGTAGCCGACCGAGAGGGTCTCGCCGGTCAGGCGCAGCGGGTACTGGAGCGACAGCGAGGGCGCGCACTGGTCGCCCTGGCCCACGGTGCCCGAGGCCACCGCCACCAGGGGGCGAGGGCCGGTGCCCTTCCAGGCGGCGGACGGCTCGATATAGGCACCGGTCACCGCGACGGGCTGCCCGCCCGAATCCGTGGACCTGTACATCAGCCGGGTCGCCGTGCCCGGCATCGGGCGGCCGTTCAGACCGGGAATGCCCAGACCGAGCGGAAGTGCCTCGCTCCGGATCAACGCACCGTTGGCCGTGGGGAGTTCGGCGGGTGGATTGTAGAAGGCGGGAATGGTCACCCCCCTGGACACCACGGGCTCCGACCCCGTGGAATCGGCGGACGCCGGGACGGCGTGCGTCCCCACGCAGGCCGCGGCCGCCACCGCGACGGCAAGTACGCGCAGGGTGCCCGGCCCTTGAAGCGGACGGGGGGAGACCGCCGGACGTACGGTGCCGAAAATGGAATGCGAACGGGTGCTCTTGCGGCTCACAATTCACTCCTCGCTCTGCTCCGATGCAGGTGAGCGCAAGCTAGCAACGATGGCGTACCGAAGGTAACTCGCCGGTAAGTTACCTTCGCGTAACTATTCGTCCCGGTCAACCACACAGGGTCAACGCGCCTTCGGCGAAACCGGAGTCGGTCTAGGCTGCCAGTCGGCACCGGCCCCGACCCAGGAGCGCACACCATGTCCGACCCTGTTCAGAAGTACCCGTTCCCCGACGCCTTCCGAGCGGACGAATCGCCTGCGCCGCACCCGCTGCTCGCACCGGTGCTCGGGTTCCTGGGCACCTGGACCGGCCGGGGCCGCGGCGGATACCCGACGCTGGAAGCGGAGTTCGCGTACGAGCAGGAAGTCACCTTCAGCCACGACGGGCGGCCCTTCCTCCACTACGAGGCACGCGCCTGGCTGCTCGACGCGGACGAGGCGCCGCTGCGGCCGTCGGCCCGGGAGAGCGGCTGGTGGCGACTGCAGCCCGACGGGCACGTCGAGGCACTCATCACGCAGCCCACCGGCATCGCGGAGATCTCGTCCGGCCGTGCGGGCGACGGCTCGGTCGACCTCGCCACCCGGCAGGTGGCCCGCACGCCCACCGCCAAGGAGGTCGGCGCCACCCGGCGCCGCTACACCCTGACGGACGAGGACACGCTCGACTTCGTCCACGACCTCGCGGCGGTCGGTCAGCCGCTGCAGCACCACCTCTCGGCGCGGCTCCGACGCGCGGGCGGAAGCTGAGCGCGCCGATCGCACCGCGGGCATGCGGTCACGGGGCGCCGATGTCACGCCTGGCGGCAACTTGCACGAATCCGGCCGCCGGTGATTGGGCGTCGAGCGACGACTGCACCAGCCTGGCCGGCGGATTCGACTCGAAGGCCAGGACCACGACTTCGTGCTCGCCGGCCACCGTGACCCGCGCCGCCGCCGCCAGTTCCTCGTGCGGCCGGCCTGCCAGGAGAGCGGTCAGCGGAGCCCGTCGTACCCGCTTGTCCTCGCTGTGGAGGTCCTCCTGGACATTCAGGTGGGCGAGCACCACCGCGGGCATGGCCGCGTGCAGGCAGGCGAGCAGCTTCGCACCCGCCCCGGCCAACTCCTCGGGCTCCGCCGTCTCGGTCAGGACCTGCCACCAGGCTTCGGCGCCGATGAGATAGGCGGCGGTCACCGCTTCCAGGGGCACGCGTTCCTCGGCCCGGCGCGCGGACCACTCGATGAGGCGGGTCAGATCGCCCGGGCCCATCGCACCGCCGTCCCGCAGCGCCCGCAGCAGCAGGCCGTGCACGGCCGTGATCGAGCGAGCCACCTCGCCCCCGACCCTGCCGTCAATCGTCGCTCGCCCCGCGGCACCGGGTCCCTACGCCGTCGTGGCGGTCGGCTCCTCGTCGGAGTCGACGATCGACTCCTCGAGCTTGCGCAGCAGTCGCGCGAGCTGGCGGCGTTCGGACGGCGACAGCCCGCCGAGCATCCGGCGTTCGTTGTCGAGATGCTCCGCGAAGACGGTGTCCACCATCGCGAGGCCCTTCTCGGTGAGACGCGAGTAGACGACCCTGCGGTCGTCGGCGTCCCGTTCGCGCACGATGAGGCCGTCCTTCTCCAGACGGTCGATCCGCAGCGTCACACCGGCCGAGGACACCAGTCCGGAGTCGGCGAGCTGCCCGGCCGTCAGCCGGTACGGATCTCCCGAACGCCGCAGTGCGGTCAGTACGTCGAAGCCCGCCACGGACAGACCGTGACGATCGATCGACGTGGTGAGCCTGGTGCTGTAGCGCAGGAAGGAACGGTGCAGCCGTGCGAGGACCTCCAGCGGGCTGGTGTCCAGCTCCGGCCGTTCGCGCGCCCAGTCCTCGATCACGCTCGCGACGGCGTCCCGGTCCACCGGCCTCGATGCAGCCATGCCCATCCCCTCGTACGGCATCCGTCAGATTCTCACGGCACTGAGAATCTTACTGCTGAGGGGATGAGGCAGAGCCGGGGAGGGGCCGCGCGGCCCCTCCTCACGTGCGCGAACGCCGCCTCAGTGCCTGGATCACCACGACGGCGACCAGCACGGCCGCCACCGGTGCGGCAGCCTTCCTGAGCAGGACGGGCAGTGCCGCCGCTCCGAGGTCCACGGCCTCCGGCTCGGACGGGAGGGCGCCCAGGGTGCCCGCACCGGTCGGCGCCGTGGAAGCGGCGCCCTGACCGGTGTCCCGCAGCAGCGCTTCGAGGCGGGTGGCGAACTGCTGGACGATGCGGTCGCCGACCTCGGACATGATGCCGCGGCCGAACTGTGCGGGACGGCCGGTGATGTCCAGGTCCGTACGGACCCGCACCCGGGTGCCGGCCGGGTCGGTGGCCAGCGTCGCGGTGACCGTGGCCGACACGGTGCCCGCGCCCCGGGTCTCGCTGCCGCTGAGATCGAGGTGCATCGAGCGGGCGGCCTCGTCGCGGGTGACGGCGCCCGCGCCCCGGTAACTCATCTGCACCGCACCGACCTTGACCTTGACGCGCCCGGTGAACGCGTCGTCGTCGAGGGTGTCCAGCACGGCGCCGGGCATACAGGGAGCGACCCGGCCGAGGTCGAGGAAGAGCTTCCAGGCGTCGTCGGGGGCCGCCGGGACGGTGAAGGAGTGATCGAGCTGCATACGTTGTCCAATCGGGCGAGCGGCCGGCCGGGACCGGCCGCGTTCGGGGGTCGGGCTCAGGTGCGGTCGGCCGTACGGATCAGCTCCCGCACCCGGCTCGGCGAGAGCGGTCCTCGGCGTACGACCACGCCGAAGGGGCGCAGTGCGTCCTCGACGGCGCCGGCCAGCACCGCCTGCGGGGCGATCGCGCCGCCCTCGCCGAGGCCCTTGACGCCGAGGTCGTTCATGGGGCTCGGCGTGAAGATCTCGTCCATGTCGAGGTCGGGAATCTCCGAGGAGGTGGGCACCAGATAGTCCATGTACGTGCCGGTGCGGGGCTGGCCGTCGGGGCCGTAGATCATCTCCTCGTAGAGCGCACCGCCGATTCCCTGGGCGATACCCCCGGTGACCTGCCCTTCCGCGATCATCGGGTTGACGATGTTGCCCGCGTCGTGGACGACCACGTAGTGCAGGATCTCGATCTCGCCGGTGTGTTCGTCGACCTCGACGACGGCTGCGTGCGCCCCGCTGGCGACCGCGAAGCCCGGCGGCCTGAAGTGCACGGTCTCGCTGATCTCGGTGCCGTGGCGGCCGTCGGTGGGTTCGGGGGTGCCGGGCAGCGGAGCCCGTCCGGCCAGCTCGGCCAGGCCGATCGACGGGCCGCCGGGCTCCTTCGCCGCCACGACGCCGTCGCTGAGGTCGAGATGGTCCGCCGCGACGCCGAGGCGGCGCGCCGCCGCTTCGATGATCTTCTCGCGGACCAGCTTTCCGGCCCGGTGGGTGGCGTTCCCGGCGTTGACCAGGGCGCGGCTCGCGATGGTGCCCACGCCGAACGGGGTGGCCTCGGTGTCGCCGCCCGTCACATCGATGATCCGGAGCGGCACCCCGATGGCGTCGGCGGCGATCTGCGCCATGGACGTGCGGTGACCCTGGCCCTGGGACGGGGCGCCGATGGCGAGCCGCACCCGGCCGTCGGGGGCGAGGTCGATCCGCGCGGTCTCGAACGGACCGAGTCCGGTGGCCTCGATGTACATGGCGAATCCGACACCGATGCGCCTGCCGTCGCGAGCGCCTTTGCGCTGGCGCGCGCGGATTCCTTCGACGTCCGCCTTGGCCACGGCGCGGCGCAGCAGCTCGGGGAAGTCCCCGGAGTCGTAGGACTGCGGGCTGCCGGAGCGGTCCACCAACCCGGTCGCGTACGGCATCTCGTCAGGACCGACGAGATTGCGCGCCCTCAACTCCTCCGGAGCGATACCGAGTTCGGCGGCCAGCCGGTCCATCGCCCGCTCCATGGCGAACACCGTCTCCGGGCGGCCAGCTCCCCGGTACGGCGTGGCGAACGTGGTGTTGGTGAGCACGCCGGTCACATCGATGTCCACGTGCGGGACCCGGTAGGGGCCGAGCAGATGACAGAGCGAGTTGTACGGCACGACGAGACCGGTCATGTTGTACGCGCCGAAGTTCACCGTGATCCGGTCGCGTACGGCGAGGATGTGCCCTTCGGCGTCCGCGGCCAGCTCGATGCGGTGGATCTGCTCCCGGGCGTGCGAGGACGCGGTGAGGTTCTCGTTGCGGTCCTCGCGCCACAGCACGGGGCGGCCGAGCCGGCGGGCGGCGTGGGGGACCAGCAGCTCCTCGACGTAGAGGATGCCCTTCTGGCCGAAGCCGCCGCCGACGTCCGCGGCGATGACGTGGACCGCCGCGGCTGCGAGGCCGAGGGTGTGGGCGATGGCGTCCCGCAGCCGGTGGGGGGTCTGGGTGCCCGCCCACACGGTGAGCCGGCCGCTGTACGGGTCCACCTGGGCGGAGATCGCCCGGGTCTCGATCGGCGAGGCCACGTACCGGTGGGCGTCGAAGCGTTCGCTCACGACCGCGTGCGCGCCGGCGAACGCCGCGTCCGGGTCGCCCACCCGGGCGGCGACGGCGACCGCGGTGTTGTCCGGCAGGTGCTCGTGCAGCAGCGGGGCTTCCGGGGACAGGGAGGACTCAGGGTCGACGAGCACCGGCAGCGGGGCGTAGCCCACCTCGATGAGCTCCAGGGCGTCCTCGGCGAGGTAACGGTTCTCGGCGAAGACGACGGCGACGGGCTGCCCGACGTACAGGACCTTCTCGCGGGCGAGCAGCGGCATCGGGGTCATCCGGACCACCGGGTCCAGGAGTTCGGCGAGCCCCGGCGGGGTGCGGAGCTCCTCCTTGTTCAGCATCGCGGGGAGGTCCGCCACGTCGTCGCCGGTCCACACCGCGACGACCCCCGGAGCGGCGAGTGCGGCCGTCACATCGACGGATTCGATACGGGCGTGGGCGTGCGGGCTGCGCAGGAAGGCGGCCTCGACACCGCCGGGCAGGGCGATGTCGTCGACGTACCGCCCCTTGCCGCGCAGCAGCCGGTCGTCCTCGACGCGGGGGACGGAACGGCCGATCCAGCCGCCTTCGCCCTGCTGGTGCGGGTCGGAATCGTGGGACATACGGGTCACTCTCCGAAGCGCTCGTCGAGTGCCTGGCACACGGCACGGCGGATGTTGCGGTAGCCGGTGCACCGGCACAGATGCCCGCTCAGGGCGTCGGCGACCTGTGTCTCGTCCGGGCGGTCGGACCGCTCGGTCAGCGCGGTCGCCGTCATCACGAACCCGGGGGTGCAGAAGCCGCACTGCATTCCGTGGCATTCGTGGAAGGCGCGCTGTACGGAGGTCAGGGGGGCGTCGTCCGTGGTGAGGCCCTCGACGGTGCGGATCTCGGTGCCCGCGCACTGCACGGCCAGGGTGAGACAGGTGCGCACCGGCTCGTCGTCGACGAGGGCGGTGCAGGCGCCGCAGACGCCGTGTTCGCAGCCGACGTGCGTGCCGGTCAGCCCCAGGCGGTCGCGCAGGAAGTCGCTGAGCAGCAGACGGGACTCGACCTGGGCGGTGACCGCCTGCCCGTTCACGGTGAGGGCGATCTCGTGCCAGGCGGAGGGCTCGGCGAGGGGCGGCGTCCGGGCCGTCAGCGGGGTGGGGACGGAGGGGGTCATCAGCAACGCTCCCAGGCGGTGGTGCAGGCGCGGACGAGGAGATGGGCGGCGCCCTCCCGCCGGTACTCGGCGGTGGCGTGGATGTCGTCGGAGGGAGAGAGCCCGGCCAGTGCGGCGCCGGCCGCCGCGGCGCGGGCCTGCTCGCCCGCGTCGCTGCCCACCAGCGCGGCCTCGGCGGACGGCAGGCGTACGGGCACGGGGGCGGCGCCGCTGAAGACGACACGGGCGTCGCGCACGGTGTCCGACCCGGTGTCCCGCTCCAGCAGGACGGCCACCCCGACCGTGGCGAAGTCGCCGTGCCTGCGGGTCAGTTCATCGAAGGCCCAGCCGTGCCCGGCCGGGCGGGGCGGGAACACGACCTCGGTCAGGAGCTCGTCCGTCTCCACCGCGGTGGAGAAGGTGGCGACGAAGAAGTCCCCGGCGTCGACCGTACGGGTGCCACGGGGGCCGGTGATCACGAACCGGGCGTCCAGCGCCAGTGCGGCGGCGGGCAGTTCGGCGGCCGGGTCGTGGTGGGCGAGGCTGCCGCAGACGGTTCCCCGGTTGCGTATCTGCGGGTGTCCGATGTGCTCGACGGCGGCGGCCAGCAGCGGCCAGCCGTCCCGCACCGCGATGTCGGCGGCTGCCCGGGCCTGGCGTACGGCGGCTCCGATGCGGAGGCTGCCCGTCTCGTCGACGTGGATACCACCGAGCTCGGGGATGCGCGTGATGTCCACGAGCACCTCGGGTCTGGCGAGACGCATGTTCAGCATCGGAATCAGGGACTGGCCGCCCGCCACGACCTTGGCCTCCCGTTCCTCGTCGGCGAGGAGGGCGACCGCCTCGCCGAGGGTGCTGGGGGCGATGTAGTCGAACGATGTGGGTTTCACCTGCTGCCACCGGACCTCTCTGGTCGTCGCGCCATGGCATTCGACACGTGCAGAACTATCTAGTACCTAAAATGATTTACCCTAAAGTTTCTTCTGGCAAGAGGCTGCCCGAAATTTTCCCGTTCGAGGTGAGAGACGTGCGTCATGTCATCGGCCAGGCTGCGGCCTGGCAGTCCTCCGGAATCCGCTTCGCCATGGCGACCGTCGTTCGTACCTGGGGCTCCGCGCCGCACGGCCCCGGCGCGTCCATGCTCGTGTCCGAGGACGGTCGCATCGTCGGCAGTGTGTCCGGCGGCTGTGTGGAAGCCGCCGTCTGCGCGATCGCGGAGGGGGTGCTCGCGGGCGCCGCGCCGGCGGTCGAACGCTGGGGAGTCGCGGACGACGACGCCTTCGCGGCAGGCCTCACCTGCGGCGGCACGATCGAGGTGTTGATCCGCGAGGTCGGCCGGGAGGTGCCCCTCGGCCGGATCGCTGCCGGACTCGCGGCCGGTGTACCGGTGGCCCTGGTCACCCCCGTCGACGGCGGCGGGGGACTGGCGATCGGCGGCGAGAAGGCGACCGGAACCCTGGGCGACCCGGGTGCGGACCGGGCGGCGGCCTTGGCTGCCGAAGGCATGTTGAGCCGGGCCGCCACAGGGCTGGTGACCAGCGAAAACGCGGACGGCGGCGGGGCGGAATGCGCACCGGGGCGGCTCCTGCTGGTGCAGTCCTTCGCGCCCCGCCCGCAGCTGCTGATCTTCGGCGCGGCCGAGTTCGCCCGCCCGCTGGCCGGTATCGGAGCGGTGCTCGGACACCGGGTGACAGTGTGCGACGCCCGGCCTGCGTTCGCTGTGGCCGAGCGCTTCCCGGGTGCCGACGAGGTCGTCACCGACCGGCCCGACCGCTGGTTCCGCGCCCACGAGGACCGGGTCGACGCGGCGACCGCGGTGTGCGTGCTCACCCACGACGACCGCTTCGACGTGCCCGTCCTCGCGCTCGCGCTGCGCAGCCGGGCCGGTTACGTGGGGGCGATGGGCAGCCGTCGTACCCACGCGGACCGGCTCGAACGACTGCGGGAAGCGGGCGCGAGCGAGGGGGACCTCGCACGGCTGGACTCGCCGATCGGGCTGGATCTCGGCGGCCGGGGACCGGAGGAGACCGCCGTGTCGATCATGGCGGGCATCATCGCCGCACGGCGCGGCGGCAGCGGACTGCCCCTCGCCGGACTGGCCGGGTCCGTACATCGTTCGTGACTGATTTTGAACGACTGTTTTTCTGAACACTCGTTTAATCTGACGTGTGTGGAACCAAAAGACAAGAGCGGCTCTCGGGCAGCCACACACTCTGTACCTGCCGGGGACGACACCGGACCGTCGGCGAGCGCGCAACGCCGCCCCGGCTCGCACGACCCGGAGGGCAACCGCCGCGCCGTACTCGACGCCGCCCGGCGGCTGTTCGGGGCGCACGGGTACAAGGGCGTCGGTGTCCGCGCCATCGCGGCCGAGGCGGGGGTGACCCCCGGCCTGGTGATGGCCTACTTCGGTACGAAGGACGGGCTGTTCCGGGAGGCGGTCGCGGGCGGGACGGGCGTCACCCATGACGTGCTCGCCGTCGGTGCGGCCGGAGATCTGCCCGCTGCCCTCGCGCGGGCCTACCTCGACCGGTGGGACCGGCTGCCGTCCGACGACCCCTGGCCGGCGCTGATCCGCTCGGCCGTCAGCCACCCGCCGAGCGCGGAGGTGCTGCGCGACATCCTGGAGAAGCAGGTCGGTGAGCCTCTGGCCCGGTTGCTCGGCGACTCGGCAGGGGCGGACGTACGCGCCGCGATGATCCGCAGTGTGCTCTTCGGCGTGATCATGGAGCGCTATGTCTTCGCGCACGAACCGGCGGCCTCGGTCCCGGCGGAGGAGTTCGCCCCCGCCCTCGCGGACGTGCTGGCCACCGCTTTCGGCGACACTCCGCTGCGGACGGGCGCGGGGGAGGAGGCAGTACCCCCGACACCGGCCCCGGACGCCGCCCCGCCCCCTGTTGCGGACGACTCCGCCGCCTCGCTCTTCGCCGGTCTGAACGAGTGCGCCCTGCGGTACCAGGAGCTCATCGGCCGGACCGTACGCGCGTACGGCATCAGCTCCTCCGCCTACGAGGTCATCGCCGCGATCCGTGACGCGGGCGAGCCCTACCGGCTGACCATGGGGGAGGTGGCGGACGCCGGCACGGTCCGGGCGGGCGGCCTCACCCAGCACGCGGACCGGCTGGAGGCGGCGGGCCTGATCCGGCGGGAACGCGACGCCGGGGACCGCCGGGTCGTCCGGCTCTGCCTCACGCCCGAGGGCCTGGAGCTGGCCGACCGGGTCCACGCCGCACGGTCGGACCAGGAGCGCGAGCTGCTGGAGGGGCTGGCGCCCGGAGACCGGCGCAGACTCGCGGGGCTGCTCGGCGCCCTCGGACGCACGCTCGGGGCCGGTGTCCCGGAGCAGTGATCACCGCTCTGGTGCACCGGCCCCGATCGAGCAACCCGGTTGGTCACGTCAGGAGTTGAGCTCCTCCAGCGTCTTGCCCTTGGTCTCCACGGCGAACCAGGCGATCACGGCACCCACCGCGGCCACCGCGGCGAGTTGCGCGAACACCAGGGTCAGGCTGCCGCCCGCGCCGATGATCGCGCCGACGGTCACCGGGCCGAGGATCACGCCGATCCGGTTCCACAGCCCGCCGAACGCCGCACCCTTGGCGCGGTTGTGCGTCGGGTAGAGCTCGGGTGAGTACAGGTAGAGCCCCGCGTTGATCGCGTACAGGAAGAAGGTCGTACAGGACGCGAAGATCGCGACCTGTACGCCCGAGGTGGCCCCGGCCAGTGCCAGCACGCCCAGGGAGAGCGTGGTGCCGACGAGTGCGCCCATCAGCGCGGGCCTGCGGCCGATACGGTCGACCAGCATGGCCACGACGAAGGTGCCGAGCAGACCGGTGACATTGCTGAGCAGCGTGTAGACGAGCGCCGTGGTCAGGTCCAGCCCGAACTGCTTGGTGTAGAGCGACGGCAGCCAGGTGGAAATGCCGTGGTTGACGTAGTACGCGACGAACCACAGACCCGACAGCACCGCCGTGCGCCGCAGATAGCGACCCCGGAACAGGTCGGCGAGACGGCCCTGGGGCGTCTCCTCGGGGATGTCCGACGTGGGGGCGGGCGCGGGCAGCTCCTCGGAGGTGGCGCGGGCGACCTCCGCCTCGATGCGGGCGATCGCCGCTTCCGCCTCCGCCGTACGTCCCCGGGCCAGCAGCCAGCGCGGGGACTCCTCGACGTGGCGGGGGAGCAGCGCGGCGATCAGTACGGGCAGCGTGCCGACGACGAACATGGCACGCCAGCCGAAGTTGGGAACCACCCACACGGCGAGCAGGGTGGCGGCGGCGAGTCCGGCCGGGAAGATCATCTCGTAGAGCAGGACGAACCGGCCCCGCTTGTCGGAGCGGGCGATCTCGTTGATGTACGTGGCCGCCACGGGCACGACACCGCCGATGCCCAGTCCCTGCATGAACCGGAACATCGAGAAGGTCTCGATGCCGCCGGAGAAGGCCACGGCGAGGCTGGCAAGGCCAGTGACCGCGACACCCAGGGCGACGGTGCGCACCCGGCCGATCCGGTCGCCCAGCCAGCCGGCGACCAGGGCTCCGAGCAGCATGCCGATGGAGGCCGAGGTGACCGCGAAGGTGGCCTGCCCCGTGCTCAGGTTCCACTCCTTCATCAGGACGGGCAGTGCGGAGGCGGCCAGCAGCTGGTCGAACGCCTCGAAGAACGTGACGGCGCCGATCAGGAACCGGACCTTGATGTGCCAGCGGGAGTGCGGCAGTCGTTCAAGTCTCGAGGCTATGGAGCCGAGGGCTGGCTTGCCGGCCACAGTCGTCATGGAGGGGGTCCTTCCGCGGGCAGTGGAGTTGCCGAGACAGTAGGGTCAGTTATCTAAGCGGTCAATGGTTAAGCGGTTAGAAACCTCGATTCAGGCAACTCGATGCCCATCGTCGGTGTCGATGGGTGCTCAGCTCAAGGGATCGCAGGCAACGATTTCGACCGAGGGGCTTGTGTCGAGATAGTTAAGCGCTTAGATTTCTAGCACTTCGGCAGTTCCGGATGGTGACAGCGCCCCGAGCGCGTCCCAGATCCGGGGCCCGTTCCCTTCCCGCCGCCTCGCCCGGAGGTCCACCCGTGCTGCAGTTCCCCACCGACATCCTGATCGCGGGCCAGTGGCGACGTGGTGCGGGCGATCCCGTCGACACGGTCGACCCGGCGACCGGGCGCCTGCTCGCCACCGTCCACTCGGCCTCCGCCGAGGAGGTCGCCGAAGCGGCCGAGGCCGCCGCGAAGGCGGTGGCGGACCCCGCCTGGCGCGACCTGCTCGCCCACGAACGGTCCCGGCTGCTGTACCGCATAGCCGAGCTGACCGAAGAAGCGGCCGACGAGCTCTCCGCGCTGCAGACCGCCGACACCGGCAAGACCCTCACCGAGACCAAGGCCCTCGCGCTCAGCGCGGCAGGCACCTTCCGCTACATGGGCGCCGCCCTGGAGACGGCGGAGGACGCGCTCACACCCTCCCGCGGCCCGTACGTCACGATGAGCGTGCACGAACCGATCGGTGTCGTCGGTGCGATCAACCCCTGGAACTCGCCCGTGGCGAGCGACGCCCAGAAGATCGCCCCCGCCCTCGCCGCGGGGAACGCCGTCCTGCTCAAGCCCGCGGCCTGGACCCCTCTCGTCTCGCTGGCCCTCGGCCGGCTGATCACCCGGGCACTCGACGAGTTCCGCCTGCCCACCGCCCTGCTGTCGGTGCTGCCGGGGAGCGGCCGGGTGGTCGGCGACGCCATCGTGCGCCACCCGCTCGTCGCCCGCATCGGATTCACCGGCGGTACGGAGACGGGGCGGTCCATAGCCGAGGCCGCCGCCCACAAACTGATCCCCGCCTCGCTGGAGCTCGGCGGCAAGTCCCCCACGATCGTGCGGGCCGACGCGGACGTCGAACAGGCCCTGTCAGGCGTCCTGTTCGGGATCTTCTCGTCCAGCGGCCAGTCCTGCATCGCCGGTTCCCGGCTCTTCGTGGCACGCGAGATCTACGACTCCTTCGTGGGTGAACTCGTCGCACGCGTGGCCAAACTGCGCGTCGGGCCCGGCACGGACCCGGCCACCCAGGTCGGCCCCCTGGTGCACCACCGCCACCGCGACGCCGTCGCCGCCTACGTGGACCTCGCCCGCTCCGAGGGAGCCAGGGTGCTGTGCGGAGGGTCGGCGCCCGAGGGGGAGCGGTACGCGGACGGCGCGTACTACCTGCCGACGGTTCTCGACGGGCTCGCGAACACCTCCAGGACCTGCCAGGAGGAGATCTTCGGCCCGGTTCTGGTCGCCCTGCCCTACGACGACGAGGACGACCTGGTCCGTCAGGCCAACGACTCCGTCTACGGACTGGCCTGCGGAATCTGGACCCGGGACCTGCGGGCCGCGTGGCAGCTCGCCCGCCGGATCGAGGCGGGGACCGTCTGGATCAACACGTACAAGCAGTTCAGTGCCGCCACCCCGTTCAGCGGGTGGAAGGACAGCGGCCTCGGCACCGAGAAGGGCCGCGACGCGATCCGCGCCTACCAGCGCCAGAAGTCCCTGTACTGGGGCACCTCCGGCCACCCGCTTCCCTGGGCCGGCTGACCCGCACGCCCGCCCCCTCGTACGCCCGCCCGTCTGGAGAGACCGATGCACCAAGCACCCCCCGGTCCGATCGCCCGGCTCCGCTCACTGCGTTACGTCGAGCTGCACACCCCGGCCTTCACCGAGACCGCCGACTTCTACGAAGAGGTCTGGGGCCTCGAGACCGTCGAGTCCGACACCGGTGCCCGCTGGCTGCGCGGTTCGGGCGACGAGCACCACGTCCTCCACCTCACCGAACGGGACCGGGTCGCACTGGGCAGGATCGCCTTCGCCGTCGCCACCCCCGCCGAGGTCGACGAAGCGGCGCGGCGCCTCGAAGCCCGCTCCATCGTCCCCGTCGCCGGCCCCGGTCCGCTGGAACAGACGGGCGGCGGCTACGGGCTGCGGTTCACCGACCCCGAGGGGCGTCTCATCGAGATCAGTGCCCAGGTCGAGGCGGTCGTCCCACGAGGCCGGGACGGCGCCGTGCCGGTCGGGGTGACGCACGCCGTGCTCAACACCACCGACATCGACGCGGCCGTCACCTTCTACTGCGAGGTGCTCGGTCTCCGCGTCTCCGACTGGTCCGAACACCAGATGGCGTTCCTGCGCTGCAATGCCGACCACCACTGCATCGCCTTCAACCAGGCCGAGTGGACCTCGCTGAACCACGTGGCGTACGAGATGACCTCGGTCGACCACTTCATGCGGGGCCTGGGACGGCTGCGCCACCACGGCATCACTCCCCAGTGGGGCCCCGGCCGGCACGGCCCGGGAAACAACACCTTCTCCTACTTCACCGACCCGTCCGGGCTCGTCTGCGAGTACACCTCCGAGGTCGCCCAGATCGTCGAGGACGCCTGGATCGCCCGTGTGTGGCGGCGGGTGCCGGACCTCTCGGACCTGTGGGGGACGGCCGGGCCGCCGTCGAAGGAGATCCGCTGCCACATGGCGGGCGCGCCGGACCCCGGCCCGCTCGCTCCCCTCGACATCCAGGAGATCGGCGAATGAGCACCGTACGCAAAGTCGGCGTCGTCGGCTGGGGCGCCATCGGCCGGGTGGTCGGCACCGCGCTCGCCGAAGGACAGGTGAACGGCGCAGAACTGGTGTGCGTCGTCGACAACCGTCCGCTCGGTGAGACCGCGCCCGCCCGGCAGGCCTCCTTCGAAGAGGCCCTGGACGCCTGCGACCTGATCGTGGAGGCGGCCGGCCAGGGCGTCGTACGGGAATGGGGCACACGGGTGCTGGAGTCCGGCACCGATCTGCTGATCGCCTCCACCGGCGCGCTGACCGACGACGAGCTCGCCAAGCGGCTGCTCGCGGCCGGTCCGGGCCGGGTGTACTTCACCGGCGGCGCGGTCGGCGGTCTCGACCTGCTCCAGGCGGCACGCTCGCTCGGCCCGCTGACCGAGGTCAGGCTGACCACCACCAAACTGCCCTCCACCCTCGAACAGCCGTGGATGGGCGAGGAGTTGCTGCACCGGATGCGGACGGCGACCGGACCGGTGGAGGTCATGTCCGGCACCGCACGCGACGTCCCGGTGAAATTCCCCAAGTCCACGAACGTGGCCGCCTCGGTCGCGCTGGCCGTCGGCGACCTGGACACTGTGCGGGTCCAGGTCGTCGCCGACCCGGCGGCGCACCGCACCCGCCATGTGATCGAGGCGTCCGGTGCGTACGGTTCGTACCGCTTCGAGGTCGCACACCTGCCCGACCCGGGCAACCCCGCCACCAGCCAGGTGGTGCCGTACGCCGTCCTGCGCAGCCTCGCCGCGCTCGCCGGCCGGACCGGGCAGATCCTGTGAGCGGCGCCGACACCGCGATCCACGTCGAGGAGGCCGGTGACCAGGGCCCCCTGCTGCTGTGCCTCCACGGCATCGGCTCCTCATCGGCCGCCTTCGCCCCGCAGCTCGCCGAACTCTCCTCGTACGTAAGGGTCGTGGCCTGGGACGCCCCGGGATACGCCAAGTCCGCCGATCCGGCCGCCCCTTACGGCCTCGACGACTACGCGGACGCGGCAGCCGCAGTCATCCGTGAGCGCGCCACCACCGCGCACGTCCTCGGCGTCTCCTGGGGCGGGGTGATCGCGCTGCGGCTCGCCACCCGGCACCCGGAGCTCGTCGCCTCGCTGATCATCGCCGACTCCAGCCCCGGTTCGGGCACGGACGAGGAGAAGGCGCGGGGCATGCGGGCACGCGCCGCCGACCTGGCCGAGCTCGGCCCACGGGCCTTCGCCGAAGCCCGCGGCCCCCGCCTGGTGTCACCGGACGCACCGGACCAACTGGTGCGCGCCGTCGTCGAGAACATGGCCGCGTCGGTACGGCTGCCGGGCTACGCGTACGCCGCCGAATCCATGGCCTGTGCCGATCTGCGCCCCGAACTGCCCTCGATCGCCGCGCCCACCCTCGTCCTCTGCGGCGAACAGGACCGGGTCACCGGCACCGAAGCGAGCCAGGCCATCGCCGGGGCCATCCACAAGACCGCCTACGTGATCGTCAAGGACGCCGGTCACCTGGCCAATCAGGAGCAGCCCGGGCACTTCAACGCCTGGGTCCTCTCCCACCTCCGTATCACCGCCTCCATCCCCGAGTAGGAGCTCTGCCATGCCTCTGACCACCGACGCCTACGACAACGGCGACGACCTCTCCGCGTACACCGACTCCCTCATCGCGACCAAGGCATCCCGGGTCGCCGACTTCGACACCCTGTCCTTCCAGGAGAAGGCAGGCCCGCAGTTCCGCCGCGGCCAGATCCGCTATGTCGGCTCCGGCGCCACCGGCAACCACGAGAGCGACAGCCGGATCCTCCCCTCCGGCGGGTTCACCTTCTCCAACATGCTTCTGCCGCCCGGCGCCGAGGGCCCGGCCCACACCCACCACGACGTCGAAGAGGCCTTCTTCGTCCTGGAGGGCGAGGTCAAGGTCGGCATCCACCGCGGCGCCGACGAGGCCGAGTACCGCACCCTGGGCTACCGCGACATGATCGTCGTCCCCGCAGGTGTGACCCGGTCGCTCAAGAACGAGGGCGACACCGACGCCCTGTTCTGCGTGGTCATCGGCACGCAGAAGCCGCAGGTGCCGACCTACCCCGAGTACTCGCCGATGCACGGCGTAACCCGTGGCTGACCAGCCCCCGGCCGACATACGCACTGTCGTCGTCACCGGTGCGGGCCGTGGCCTCGGACTGGCCATGGCCCGCCGGGCAGGCACCGACGGCTTCCGGGTCGTCGTCGCCGAACTGGAGAGGGAGCGGGGCGAGCGCGCCGTCGCGGACCTGTGCGCGGAGGGCATTGACGCCCACTTCGTACGCTGCGACGTCGCCGACCCCGCTTCGGTGGACGCCCTGGCGGCCACCGTGCGCGAGCTGGGCCCGCTGTACGGCCTGGTCAACAACGCGGCCCTCGCCAACGGCGTCGGCGGCAAGGAGTTCCAGGACCTCGACATCGAGACGTGGGACCGGCTGATGACGGTCAATGCCCGCAGCCCCTGGCTGGTCTCGAAGGCCCTGTACCCGCTCTTCGCAGCACCGGGCCGGATCGTCAACATCGCCTCGGACGCCGCCCTGTACGGCTCCCCGCGCCTCGCCCACTACATCGCCTCCAAGGGGGCGGTCATCGCCCTCACCCGGGCCATGGCGCGCGAGCTCGGCGACAAGGGGATCACCGTGAACGTGGTCGCCCCCGGGCTCACCGAGTGCGAGGCGACCGAGACGGTGCCCGCCGAACGCCACGACCTCTACCGCTTGAACCGGGCCATCTCCCGCCCCCAGCAGCCGGACGACCTCACCGGGATCGTCTCCTTCCTGCTGGCCGAGGAATCCCGCTATCTGACCGGACAGGTGATCGCCGTCAACGGCGGCTTCACCATGAACTGAACCCCAGGAGACACGAGTTATGGATCTGGGCCTCGCCGACCGCACCATCCTGGTCACCGGCGGCAGCTCGGGCGTCGGCCTGGCCACGGTCCGCGCCCTGCTGCACGAGGGAGCCCGCGTCGCGACGTGCGGGCGTGACGCCGACCGGCTGGCCAAGGCCGCGGCCGGCCTCGGCGCCGGCCACGACCGCCTGCTGACCGGCGTCTGCGACGTACGGGACGCCGACGCCGTACGTGACTTCGTCCGCCGCACCGCCGAGAAGTTCGGCACCATCGACGGACTCGTCAACAACGCCGGACAGTCCCGCATGAAGGGACTCGACGACTCCACCGCCGAGGACTGGCGCGACGAGCTGGAGCTGAAGTTCGCCGGGGTGCTGAACCCCCTCCAGGCGGCGCGCCCCCATCTCGCCGCCTCGGGCACGGCGAGCGTCGTCAACATCAACGCGGTCCTCGCCAAACAGCCCGAACCCCGGCTGATCACCACGAGCGCCGCCCGCGCCGGCATCCTCAACCTCTCCAAGTCCCTGTCGGTCGAACTGGCCGCCGACGGCATCCGGGTCAACTCCGTCTGCCTCGGACTCATCGACACCGGCCAGTGGACCAGGCGCCACGCGGCCGCGGACTCCGGCATGGCGTACGAGGACTGGCAGGCCGAACTCGCCGCCGACCGGGGCATCGCGCTCGGCCGCCTCGGCCGCGCCGAAGAGGTCGCGTACGCCGTCGTCGCCCTCCTCTCACCCCGCGCCTCGTACATCACCGGCACCAGCATCGACGTCTGCGGCGGCGTCGGCCGCTCCATCCTCTGAGGAGACACCATGCGACACGACAACGGAGGCGATCTCCTCGTCACCGTCCTGCGCGAACTCGGCATCGACACCGTCTTCGGCATCGTCAGCGTGCACAACCTGCCGCTCGTCGAGGCCGTCGACCGTGACCTGCGGTTCGTCCCCGTGCGGCACGAGGCATCCGCGGTGAACGCCGCCGACGCCTACGGCCGGGCCCGCGGCACCCTCGGCTGCGCCCTGACCTCCACCGGCACCGGCGCGGGCAACGCGGCCGGCTCGCTGATCGAGTCGCTCAGCGCGGGCAGTTCCGTGCTGCACATCACCGGGCAGGTGGAGAGCGAATTCCTCGGCAGCGGACGGGGATTCATCCACGAGACCAAGGACCAGCTCGGCATGCTCACAGCGGTCTCCGCCTACGCGGCAAGCGTCCCGGACGCCTCGCAGGCGGGCCGAATCCTGCGCGAGGCGGCCCGGTCGGCGCTCGCAGCGCCGGGCGGCCCCGCCAGCGTGGAGTGGCCCATCGACCTCCAGTACGCCCCCCAGACCGACGAGCCCGCCGCGACCGCGCCCACCGTGACCGCCCCCGCCCCTTCGGAAGGCGAACTGGCAGCCGCCGGGGCCCTCCTGGCCTCGGCACGCCGTCCGCTCATCTGGGCCGGCGGCGGCGCGGCAACCTCCCGCGTCGAACTGACCCGGCTCCTGGAGGCCACCGGCGCGGGGCTCCTCACCTCGAACTCCGGGCGCGGTGCCGTGCCCGAGGACCACGAGCAGGTCATCGGCAACTTCGCCACCACCCCCGCAGTACGCGCCCTGCTCGCCGACGCGGACGTCCTGCTCACCATCGGCACCCACTTCCGCTCCAACGAGACCGCCGACTACACGCTGGAGCTCCCCGGGGAGCACATCCAGATCGACGTCGACGCCGCCGCACTGGGCCGCGTGTACCCGGTCGCCCACCCGCTGCACGGCGAAGCGGCCGGCACTCTGAGCGCCCTGCTGCCGCACGCCGGGACCGCGGAGCCCGGCTGGACGGACCGCGTCGCCGCCGTACGCACCGAGGTCCGGGCGATCCTGCACGCGGGCATCGGACCGCAGGCCGCGATCTGCGACGCCATCCGCGCCGCCCTGCCCCGCGAGGCCGTCGTCGCCCGCGACGTCACCATCCCCTCCAGCAGCTGGGGCAACCGGCTGCTGGAGATGTACGACCCCCGGGACAACGTCTTCCCGCGCGGCGGCGGCATCGGGCAGGGGCTCGGCATGGGCATCGGCGCGGCGCTCGCCAGGCCCGGCGCGCCCACCGTCGTACTCGCCGGGGACGGCGGACTCGCCGTCCACCTCGGCGAACTCCTCACCCTCGCCCAGGAGCGGCCCCGCCTGACCCTGATCGTCTTCAACGACGGCGGATACGGCGTACTGCGCAACATGCAGGACCGCTACAGCGAGCGCCGCTCCGGAGTCGACCTCGTCACCCCGGACTTCGAACTCCTCGCGCGGGCCTGCGGGTTGCCCTACGCCCGCATCTCCGCCGAGGAACACGCGGGCCCGGTGCTCTCCGCGGCCGTCGCCTCGGAGGGGCCGACGCTCGTCGAGGTGGATCTCGGCGCACTCGGCCCGATGAAGACCCCGTTCACCCCGCCCGTGAGGATTCCGGGCCAGTAGCCCGGTCCCGCCCGTACTGCCGGTAAGGAGGCAACAGGCCATGAGCGAACACTCGCTGCGGCTGATCGTCCGTCGTATGACCTGGGAGGCCGAGGGCGTCCTGTCCGTCGAGCTGGTTCATCCCGACGGTAAACCCCTGCCCGCCTGGACTCCCGGCGCGCACCTCGACGTCCATGTCGGCGGCCAGATCCGCCAGTACAGCCTGTGCGGCGACCCGCACATCTGTGACGTCTACCGCTTCGGCGTGCTCAACGAGCCTGCCTCGCGCGGGGGTTCGCGCTATGTGCACACCCAGCTGCGCCCCGGACAGCAGGTCACCGTCTCCGAACCCCGCAACCACTTCGCTCTGGAGGACGCCGACGGCTATGTGTTCGTCGCCGGCGGTATCGGCGTCACCCCGCTGCTGGCCATGGCCCGGGAGTCGGCCCGCCGGGGAGACGCGTGGCGGATGGTCTACGGCGGCAGGAGCCGCGCCTCCATGGCGTTCACCGCGGAACTCACGGCACTCGGCGGCGAGGTCACACTCGTCCCGCAGGACGAACAGGGCCACATCGACCTCGCCGCCGAACTCGCCGGGCTGCCCCCCGGCACGCTGGTGTACTCCTGCGGCCCCGAACCGCTGCTCACCGCCGTCGAGGAGCGCTGCCCCGGGGACCGCCTGCGCCTGGAGCGGTTCGCCGCACCCGTGGTGGAACGCACCGGCGAGGACGAGGCGTTCGAGGTCGAGTGCCGAGCCTCCGGAGTGACGCTCACCGTCGGTACCGGCACCTCCATCCTCGACGCGGCGGAGGGCGCCGGACTCACCGTGGAGAGCTCGTGCCGCGACGGGATCTGCGGCTCTTGCGAGACGCGGGTCCTCGACGGCACCCCCGACCACCGCGACTTCCTGCTCAGCGACGCCGAGCGCGCGGCAGGCGCCACGATGATGATCTGCGTCTCGCGGTGCGCCTCCCGCAGCCGGCTCGTCCTCGACCTGTGACCCCCTCGACCGCACTCCCAGGAGACATCACCGTGACCGACACCTGGCCCTACCTGGACGTCCACCAGTCCCGTACGCATGAGCCGACCCCGTACGAGTACAAGCTCGCCGCGACGCTCGAAGAGGTCTTCACCCACGAGGGACACGAACTGACCGATGTGGTACGCGGACTGAATAGCCGTCAGGTCCACGCCGGCGACGGCGCCCCGTGGACCGAGGAATCCTTCCGCGCCGAGATGAACCGACTGGGAGCCTGACCATGACGCTGTCGTCCTCCGCCACCGCGGACCACATCCATGCCACCGGACTGCGCAATCAGTGGCACGCGGTCGTCCCCTCGCACTTCGTGGCCCCCGGCGCGATGCGCAAGGTGACCGCGCTCGGCGAGCAGTGGCTTCTCTTCCGCCGCTCCGACGGCGCCCTGTCCATGCTCGCCGACCGCTGCCCGCACCGCGGCGCGCCGCTCTCGCTCGGCAAACACCTCGGCGACCGCGTCGCCTGCTGGTACCACGGCGTCGAGGTCGAGTCCGACGGGACGGTCTCCTCCGTCCCCGGACTGCCGGGCTGCAGCCTGGAGGGCAAGAAGCTGGTCACCTCGCTGCCGGTACGCGAGGTCGCCGGCGCGATCCTCGCGTACTTCGGGGACGAGGAGCACCCCGAGCCCGCCGAACTGACGCTCCCGGAGCCGCTGACGGACCCCGGAGTGGACGCGTTCCTGTGCTACGCCGAGTGGGAGACGCCGTGGCGCTACGCCGTGGAGAACCTCCTCGACCCGATGCACGGCGCGTTCCTCCACCACGACTCGCACACGATGTTCGACGGTGACACGACGGCGAAGTTCCGCATCCGGGAGACCGGTCGGGGCTACTTCTTCGAGAAGACCGACCAGCGTGGCGTCAACTTCGACTGGGTCGAGCTCTGCCGCACCGGTGTGGACTGGGTCGACCTCTCCATCCCGTATCCGCCGTCGGCCGGCCCCGGCGGCCCGTTCGGCATCGTCGGCATGGTCTGCCCGGTGGATGAGCAGCGCTGCGGCGTCTTCTTCTGGCGCTACCGCAGGGTCGAGGACTGGCAGCGGGCCTCCTGGCGCTTCCTGTACCGGACGCTGATCGAGAAGCGTCACTGGGATGTCCTGGAGCAGGACCGCGTGATGCTGGAGGCCATGCCGGCCGATGCCGACCAGCGGGAGAATCTCTACCAGCACGACCTCGGCGTGGTCCGGCTGCGTCGGCTCTACCGTGCGGCTGCCGAGGTCCAGTCCTCGGCGGGGGGCTGAGAGCCGGGCCCCCGACGGTCATCCGCCGCCGCCGGCCAGTGCGGCGAGCCGGGCGTCCGCCCGGTCCGGGGCGTAGAGGTGGTCGATGACCATGGTGGCGGCGCCGATCAGGGCCGCCCGGTCGCCGAGGGCGGAGACGGTCACCGAGAGATGGGCGGTGGTCCGGGGCAGCGCCCGCTGGTAGAGGAGTTCCCGGACCCCGGTGAGGAACGGGGTTCCGGCGAGGTCTCCTGCGAGCACCAGGACACCGGGGTTGAGCAGGGTCACCACTGTGACCAGGACCTCGCCGATGCGCTGTCCGGCCTCGCGGGCGAACCGTACGGCGTCGGGCTGTCCCGCGGCGAGATGGTCCCGCACATCGGACCCCGAGGCGGTGGGGACACCGGCCGCGGTGAGTCGCTGCGCGATGGAGCGTCCGCTGGCCACGGCTGCCAGGCAGCCGTAGGAGCCGCACATACAGAGGGCGTCGGGCTGGTCGTGGAGCCGGATGTGGCCGATGTCGCCCGCTCCGCCGTCGATCCCGCGGTAGACCTCACCACCGACGACGACTCCGGCGCCGATGCCGGTCGACGCCTTCACCAGGACGAACGCCCCGCAGCCGGGGTGGTTCTCGCGCTGCTCGGCCAGCGCCATCAGATTGGCGTCGTTGTCGAGGAAGACCGGGAGCGGCTCGGCGGCGGGCAGCGGAGCGATGTGCTCGGCGAAGGCCTCACGCATCCGCTCCTGCACCGGGAACCGGTCCCAGCCGGGCATGATCGGCGGCTGTACGATCCGCGCGGACTCCTGGTCGACCGGGCCGGGTACGGAGAGGCCGATCCCGCAGACCCGGTCGGGCCCCGCGCCCGCCTCGTCGAGAAGTGGGGCGAACCAGCGTGCCAGCCGGTCCAGGATCAGGTCGGGGCCGTCCGATATCACCAGCTCACCCGCACGTTCCGCGAGGATCGTGCCGGCGAGGTCGAGGACGGCGGCGCGGCCGTGGCGCGTCTCCAGGTCGGCCACGAGCACGACTGCGTGCGTCGGGTCGAACTCCAGTCGGGCGGAGGGGCGTCCTCCGGTGGATGCGCCGGCGGACCCCCGGAGCCAGCCGGCGCCGAAGAGCTGGTCCAGGCGGTGCCCGACGGTCGACCGGGACAGCCCAGTCGCCTGCTGCAACTCCCCGCGTGTGGTGGCCTCGCCGCTGCGGATGAGCCGCAACAGGTGTCCCGCACTCGCCCGGTTTCCTGCCATCCCCGCTGTCCTCGTCCTCTTCGTCCGTGCCCGGAAGCCGCCCGTGGCGCCGCTGCGAAGAACAGGAGTACCACGGGGACGGTGAGAACCAATGAACCGGCCATCTGTGTGTCCCACGCCACTTCTACGCATGTTCGTTAGGCATCTCACTCGCACTTTTGCTTGTTGGCGAGACATAACTGTGGGACAACTTCAACGTAAGTCAGCGAGCAGGGCCCCGGCGTCTCGGCCCCGGCGCGAAAGGCACCCATGGAGAAGACCGCCTGCCAGGAACGATCGGGTGACTTCCAGTATCCGGACCGGCAGCCCGAGTTGGAGCAGGCCGACGGTGCGCGGAGGTCGCGGGCATGACCTCGCTCCTCGATTCCCCGGTGCCCGCCGCTGCGGACGACCCGGCACTTCGGCGCGGCGCCGCGCGGGTCCTGTACGCCAACTGGACGGGCACCTCCACGGTTCCCTCGCGCGGTCTGTATCCCCATCAGTGGAGCTGGGACTCGGCGTTCATCGCCATCGGCCTGCGCCATCTGTCCGCGCGTCGCGCACAGCGCGAACTGGAGACGCTGCTCGGTGCCCAATGGGCCGACGGACGCGTTCCGCACATCGTCTTCAATCCGGCGGTCCCTCTTGACGCCTACTTCCCGAGCCCCGACTTCTGGCGCTCCTCGCGCGACGGTGCGGAGGCCGGAGCCCCCGAGGGCATCGAGACGTCCGGGATCGTGCAGCCCCCCGTGCACGCACTCGCCGCCTGGCTCGTCCACCTGGCCGACCCGGAGGCCTCGCGACGCCGACGCTTCCTGCCCCGGACGTACGCAGCCCTGACGGCGTGGCACGACTACCTCTCGGGCCCCCGCGACCTGGGCGGCGGCGGCCTCGCCGCCGTCCTGCACCCGTGGGAGTCCGGCATGGACAACAGCCCGTGCTGGGACGTGCCCCTGCGGCGGATCGAACCGGCCGCACCGGGCTCCTACCGGCGCGCCGACCTGGACCACGGAGCGGCAGCGGAGCGTCCCACGGACCTCGACTACGGGCGGTACGTGCGTCTCGCCGGTGACTACCGCGACAGCGGATACGCGGACGCGGGCACCCGGCACGAATTCGCCGTCGAGGACCCCGGTGTCAACGCCCTGCTGATCGTCTCCGAGCACGCACTCGCGCGCATCGCCGCCGAGATCGGGGCCGATGCCACGCCGCACGAGGAGCGCGCCGCACGTCTCACCGCCGCGCTGGTGGAGCGGCTCTGGTCGCCCGCCGACGGCATGTTCCTCTGCCGCGACCTGGCGGGCGGCGAGCCGATCGCCGAACACAGCGTCGCCGGACTCCTCCCGCTCATCGTGCCCGGGCTCCCGCAGGACCTCGTCGGCGCACTGATCCGGACGGCCGCGGGCCCGGGCTTCCGGCTCGGCGAGATCCCGATGGTCCCGTCGTACGACCTCACGGGCCCCGCCTTCGACCCGTCCCGCTACTGGCGCGGACCGGCCTGGTTCAACACCAGCTGGCTGCTGGAACGCGGCCTGCGCCTGCACGGCAGGACCGGCGCGGCGGACACGCTGCGTACCTCGATGCTCACCGCCGCGGGGGCCTGCGACTTCGCGGAGTACGTGGACCCGTTCACCGCGGAGGCCCGCGGCACCCGCGACTTCGGGTGGACGGCCGCGCTCACCCTGGACCTGCTGGTCCGCGACCCCGCCGAGGAGGACGCAGGCCACGCGGCCGGCCGGGTGGTCGGAGCGCGCGTCTGAAGGTCGCACACCGCGGTCGGGCGCGGCTCAGGACGAGGAATCCCGGCTGCTGAGCAGATCGCGTACCCGGTCCACCAGCCCCGCTCCCGGTGCGAGCAGCTTGTTGGCGGGCGGGGTGTCCGGCAGGGACGGGTGCGGCCGGGTGGGCGCCGTTTCCTTGGCCCGGCGGACCAGCTGCCCGAGCGTGTCCAGCTCCTCGGGCGAGCAGGAGGCCGTGAGCTTCGGGAACAGCTCGGCCTCCTCCTCGCGTACGTGGGAGGCCACCTCGAATTTCAGCTTTGCGACGAGGTCGTTGAACTCCGGGTCCCCGGCGTCCCGCTCCTCGAGGTTCTTGAGCATGCGCTCGACCCTGCCGTGGTCGGCGAGCTCCTTGTCCGCGAGCTCGTCACCGTCCGGGACGTACCTGCGTACGGACGGGTACAGGTGCATCTCCTCGGCCACCGAATGCCGTACGAGCTCCGAGGTCAGCTGGTCGACCAGCTGCCGCCGCTCCGGATGGCCCACCGGCTGCGATTCGATCTGCGCGAACATCTCCTCCACCTCACGATGGTCGGCAGTGAGCTCCGCGATCACGTTCCCGCCGTGTCCCATGGCCGTTCCTTCCTCGGGTTCCGTTGCCCCGTACCGCGGGGTGCGGACACCAGGGCAACAGGTCGGTGACCGAAACCCGCGGTACGAGGCCGCGACAGACCCGGCTCTCACCTCTCCGGCCCATGCGACGTGCGACGACATCGCGCTGCTCGCGATCCGGCTGCCCGGACACCATGGTGGCTCGCGCGGCACTCCGAAGGCTCCGGGACTCCGGGCCGGTACAGGGGGACCGCCCGCGCGCGGCGGCGGTCCCCGTGACCTCCGGCTATTGGATGCCCGGGATCTCGCGCCCCTTGAAGCCGGCGCGGACCGCGTCCGCCGCGTTCTTGCCGTACATGCGCTCCGCCGTCGCGATCGTCGTCAGCGCCGCGTCCTGGAAGCTGGTGTCGGGCGCGAAGCCGAACTGGGCGTTGATGATGATGCGGTCGGCCACCCGGGCCCCGAGTGCCTTGCGGATGTCGAGCAGTGCGCGGGACCAGATCTCGCCGTCCGCGTGCACCTCGCCCACCCGGTCCCCGTACACCTTGTCCTGGTCGATACGGCGCAGACAGTGCGGAGCACTGCTGTAGCTGACAGAGTCCCAGTCCGCCACGCAGGCCGGGTCGGCCTTCAGCGGCCAGCCGTACCGGGAGGCCGCGTTGGTGCCGACCTCGACCGCGAGGTAGTCACCGAACGCCTCACCGATGGACCCGGCCTCCACCGAGGTCCCGAAGCCGGGCACCTGGGCGTGGTGCACCGCGTGTCCGTACTCGTGGACGATCACCTCGGCGTCCTCGGCGTCGTCCACCCCGCCCTTGCCGAAGCGGATTTCGGCCTTCTTGTCGGTGAAGTAGGAGTTGTCCGCACCCCACTGGTTGATACGGACCGGCTGCGCACGGTCGTTGGCGCCGGGCAGTTCGCTGCCGAAGCCGAGGCCCTGGAGGTACTCCTGTGCCTCGTTGGTCCAGAAGTAGGCCATGACCTGCTCGAACTGGTCGTCCTGCCGGGTGTACGCGCCGGCGTCGGCGGTCTTCGCCGATGCGCCGGTGTCCGACCTGATGTAGGCCCACCGTCCGGAGAGTCCGCCACTGCCGTCGAGATTGCGCAGCGCGGCCGAGGCATAGGCCGAGGCGGGCACGGCGCCGGCCGAGTCCTTGGCGTCGGCGAGCGACTGATCGCCCGAGGACTGGACGGGGTTGACCATGAAGACGCTGGCCTGCGGTGCGACCGGGGCGGGGTTCGCCCCGGCCGCCGAGGCCGCTCCTGCCGTGGTGAGCAGAGCCACGATGGCGGTGGCCGAGGCGATCAGCGCGCGGGGTGTGCGGCGAGCCATGTACATCCTCCCGTTGTGGTGCGGGTGACGCCGGAAGCGGGGGGTGGCGCGGGCGTGATCATTGCGCACACGCCCGGCTTTGGCCAGACCCCGGGTCCTGACGATGCATCAGCCGACCGCCGCGTCACGGCCCCCCGCGCCTCAGCCCGCTTCCGTCCCGTCCCGCCCCGCCCCGCTCCGCCTCAGAAGTTGATCATGTGCCCGGCGAGACCGTGGACGGCCTCCTTCACGGCCTCGCCCAGGGTCGGGTGAGCGTGTACGTTCCGCGCCACCTCGTGGACCGTGAGGTCCCACTGCTGAGCCAGCGTCAGCTCGGGCAGCAGCTCGGTGACATCGGGGCCGATCAGATGCGCGCCGATGATCTCGCCGTACCTCGCATCGCTGAGGATCTTCACGAAGCCGGTCGCGTCGCCGAGGCCGTGCGCCTTGCCGTTCGCCGTGAATGGGAACTTGGCGACCTTCACGTCGAAGCCCTGCTCCCGCGCCTGCGCCTCCGTCCAGCCGAAGCTGGCGATCTGCGGCTGGCAGTACGTGGCGCGGGGGATCATCGTGTAGTCGAGCTCCATCGTCTCGGCGTCCGCGATGGTTTCGGAGGCGATGACCCCCATGGCCTCGGCGGCGTGCGCGAGCATCAGCTTCGCGGTCACGTCACCGATGGCGTAGATGTGCGGCACGTTGGTGCGGCAGCGGCCGTCCACGTCGATCGCGCCGCGCTCGGTGAGGGCGACGCCGGTCGCCTCCAGGCCGTAACCGGTGACGTTCGGCGCGAAGCCGATGGCCTGGAGGACCTTGTCGGCCTCCAGTACCTTCTGCGAGCCGTCCTTGCCGGTGACGGTGACGCGGACCTGGGGTCCCGACTCGTCGATCGCCTCGACACGGGTGGAGGTCAGGACCTCGATGCCGAGCTTGCGGTACTGCTTCGCCAGTTCCTTGGAGACGTCCTCGTCCTCCAACGGCGCGACACGGTCCAGGAATTCGACGATCGTGACCTTCACGCCGTAGTTGTGCAGGACGTAAGCGAACTCGATGCCGATGGCGCCGGCGCCCGCGATGACGATCGACTGCGGCACACCGTCCGCGAGAATCTGCTCCTCGTACGTCACCACGCGTTCGCTGCGGGCGGTGCCGGGCAGCAGGCGCGGGGTGGCGCCGGTGGCGATGACGCAGTTGTCGAACGTGATGGTCTGCGTGGTGCCGTCGGACCCGGCCACCTGGAGGGTGTTCGCGTCGAGGAACGTGCCCCGCCCGTCCAGCTCGGTGATGCCGTTCTTCTTCATCAGGTAGTGGACGCCCTTGACGCGGCCGTCCGCGACCGTGCGGCTGCGGCGGAACGCCTCGCCGTAGTCGAACGAGATCGTCCCGTCGACCTTGATGCCGAAGGTCTTGGCCTCGTGGTTGACGATGTGGGCGAGTTCGGCGTTGCGCAGCAGTGCCTTGGTGGGGATGCACCCGACGTTGAGGCACACACCGCCCCAGTACTTCTCTTCGACGACCGCTACCCGCTTGCCCAGTTGGGCGGCGCGGATGGCGGCGACGTAGCCGCCGGGGCCGGCTCCGAGTACGACGACGTCGAAGCGCTCGTGCATGACTTGTCCTTAGGGTCGAGGTAATGCGGAACTGAGGGCACGCGTTGGCCCTCTCACCCTAGGGCCTGTCCGGCGGCCTCTCGTTTGCGTCGCCCTGGAGCCGGGCGCGCTGGAGCCGGCAGGCGAGGGTGCGGCGCACGGAGGCCGTTGCGGTGAGGGTGACCTTTGCGGGGAGGTCCAGGCCGCGGCTGATCCTGTCGTACGTATCCCGGTAGGCGCCGGGAAGCGTCGTCGCGTGCGCTCTCAGATCCTCTTCGACGAGGCGTCGCAGTGCGTCGACGTTCCGGGGCGTGAAATGCTTCCGCCCCCTGGCGAGGGTGTAGACGTAGTGGCCGCACCGGGCGGTGTTGCCGAGGGTCTCCGCGATCTCCTCCGCGAGACCCCACAAGCGGCCTTCGAGCCACGGGATGTCCTGTTGGTCGAGGGCGAGTTCCATCGGGGGTGACAGCTCGCCCGCCCTGTACTTCGCCACCTGTTTGGACACGGCGGGCTGACTCATCCCGGTGAGCCGGGCGATCCGGTCCTGGGTCCAGCCGAGGCCGGCGAACACCTGGATCATCTCGGCGCGCAGCTTCCGCATCTCCTCGCCTGCGCGAATGACCTCGTTCATGCCGGCGAGCATCCGCTCGGCCTGCTCCTCGGTCAGCGGGTCGGGGTTCGGGTGCTCGTGCTCTTCGCCTGCCACGACCCGGTTATACACCCGGGCACGGATTGTTGTCATAACCGGGTTGTATAACCCGGTTATTACTGGCATGGTTCCGGGCATGCCTACTTTCTCCGCACCCGATGGAACCCGGCTCGCCTACCGCGTCACCGGTGAAGGCCCTCCGGTCGTCTGCGTCCCCGGAGGCCCCGCGGACTCCGCGTACCTCGGTGATCTCGGTGGTCTCTCGGAACACCGGCAGCTGATCGCCCTGGATCTGCGCGGCACCGGCCGCTCCGCCGTGCCCGAGGACACTTCCTCGTACCGCTGCGACCGCCTGGTCGGCGACGTCGAGGCACTGCGCGTCCACCTCGGCCTTTCCCGGCTTGATCTGCTCGGGCACTCCGCGGGCGCGAACCTGGCGACGCAGTACGCGGCCCGCTGCCCGGACCGTGTCGCCAAGCTCGCCCTGATCGCCCCCGGCACCCGCGCCGTCGGCATCGAGATCACCGGCGAGACGCGCCGCGCACTCGCGCAGGCGCGGCGCGACGAGCCGTGGTTCCCCGGGGCGTTCCCCGCCCTGAAGGCGATCACCGAGGGCACCGGCAGCGACTGGGACGCCATCGCGCCTTTCCTCTACGGTCGTTGGGACGACGCGGCGCGGGCACACCACGCCGCGAGCGCTCCGGACAACATGGAGGCCGTCGCCCTCTTCGCCGCCGACGGCGCCTTCGACCCGGCGGCCACCCGCGCGGCGCTCGGCGACTGCGCGGCCCCTGTGCTGGTGCTCGCCGGAGAGTTCGACCTGAACAGCCCGCCACGCGCGACGGCGGAACTCGCGGGGCTGTTCCCCGATGCCGCACTCGTCGTGCAGCGACAGACAGGGCATTACCCCTGGCTCGACGACGGCGAGCGTTTCGTGGATGCCATCTCGGCATTCCTGGGCCGGTGACGATGCGTCCTCGGGGCCCTCACGTGCCTTCGCGGTAGAGCTCGGTGAGCAGGGCCACGGCCGCGTGGGTTGCGGGGTGCGGGTCGGGACGGCGCCAGATGAAGTGGACGGGGACAGGGTCGGCGTCGCGCAGGGGGCGGTAGGTGATGCCGTCGCGGCGGTACTGCGTGGCCGTGGCCTGCGGCGTTACGCCGACGCAGCGACCGGTGGCGATGGCGGCGAGCCAGTCGTCGATGTCATGGGTGTACTCGACGGCCGGGCGCACGCCCTCGGGCCACAGATCCGGCGTGGTGGTGCCGGTGCGACGGTCCACGACCAGGGTGCGCGTGCGGAGTTCGTCCAGGCGGATGCTGCGCCGCCGGGCCCACGGGTCGTCGGAGGCGAGTGCGACGCAGCGGCGCTCACTGCCGACGAGGGCGTGGGCGTAGCGGCGGGTGTCGACCGCGGTGCGCAGCACGGCCAGATCGCACAGACCCTCGGCCAGGCCGGCGGTGGGGGTGTTGTGCCGGATCAGATGGAGTTCGATGTCGGGGTAACGGGTGTGCCAGCGGCGCTGGAACTCGGCGGTGTGCCGGCCCATCGCCGACCAGGCATGGCCGATGCGCAGCCGGGTGTGCCCGCTCGTCGCCTCGTGGACCAGCTCGTCGGCCTCGGCGAGCAGGTGGCGGGCGCGGGCGAGGACCTGCACACCTGCGGTGGTGGGGGTGACGGTGCGGCTGGTGCGGTGCAGCACGCGCACACCGAGAATCCGCTCCAGCGCGAGCAGCGTGCGCGAGACCGAGGCCTGGGAGAGACCCAGCTCGATCGCGGCATCGGTGAAACTGCCCGTGTCGACGATCGCGACCAGGCAGCGCAGGTGCCGCAGCTCCAGTTCCGTACGACCATCCATGCGTCCAGCGTATAGGTGCGCCATCGGATGCATTTTGCGTATGGATGGGCCCGGCGGATGGTCGTGCGATGGCAAACGACGTGCGCGCAGAGCCGACAGCCACCGCTGCCCGGACGCCGGCCCGGTGGTCCGGGACTGCGCTGATGGTGGGCAGCGGCCTGTCCAACCAGGTCGGGGCGTCCGTCGGCGCGCTCGCCTTCCCGGTCATCGGACCGGTGGGGGTGGTGGCGGTACGTCAATGGGTGGCCGCCGCGGTCCTGCTGGGCGCAGGCCGCCCCGGGCTGCGCTCGTTCACCACGGCCCAGTGGCGTCCGGTGCTGGGACTGGCAGCGGTCTTCGCGGTCATGAACCTGTCGCTCTACATCGCGATCGACCGGGTCGGCCTCGGCCTCGCGGTCACGCTGGAGTTCCTCGGCCCCCTCACCGTGGCGCTGGCGGGCTCCCGCCGCCGCATCGATCTGATCTGCGCCCTCGCGGCAGCGGCGGCCGTGGTGGTCCTTGCCCGCCCGCGGCCGAGCACCGACTACGCCGGCATCGGTCTGGCCCTGCTGGCTGCCGTCTGCTGGGGCTGCTACATCCTGCTCAACCGCACCGTGGGCGAACGGCTGCCCGGCCTCCAGGGGTCGGCCGCCGCCGCAGCCGTCTCCGGCCTGCTCTACCTGCCGATCGGCGCGGCCGCGCTGTGGCTCCACCCGCCCACGGCCGGTGCGCTGCTGTGCGCCCTGGCGGCGGGCGTGCTCTCGTCCGCCGTGCCGTTCCTGGCCGACCTGCTCGCGCTGCGCCGGATACCTGCCGGTTTCTTCGGGATCTTCATGAGCGTCAACCCGGTGTTCGCCGCACTGGTCGGCCTGATCGTGCTCGGCCAGCACCTCGCGCTGTCGTCCTGGCTGGCCATCGCCGTCATCGTCGCCGCCAACACCGTCGCCGTGGGCACCGCCGTCCTCGCCCGGGGGTCGGCCGGGGCGACAGGGCGAGATGGTTGACCTCAAGTCGAGTTGAGCTTCTACGGTCCTCGACGACGAAGGGAACACAACTGTGACGACATTGGTTACGGGCGCCACCGGGAACACCGGCAGGCACGTAGTGGCAGAACTGGTCCGCCGGGGAGAACACGTCCGGGCGCTCACCCGGAATCCGGCCGCGGCCGCGGGAAGGCTTCCGGCCGAGGTGGAACTGGTGGCCGGCACGCACACGGCACCGGAAGATCTGGACGCCGTCTTCGACGGCGTCAGCCGTTTACACATCACGGTGACGGCGGGGCTCGCCGAGGCCGGGCCCGAGCTGGTGCGGCGGGCCGTCGGAGCGGGTGTGCGGCGCATCACCGTGGTGTGGGGCGGTGGCGTGGGGCCGGTAGAGAAGGCGGTGGCGGACTCGGGTGTGGAGTGGACCCGCCTGGAACCGCAGGAGTTCATGTCCAACACCCTGGGCTGGATCGAATCGATCCGGGCCGAGGGGATCGTGCGCGAGCCGTACGACTTTCCCAGCGCGCTCGTCCACGAGGCCGACATCGGGGCAGTGGCGGCGGTCGCGCTGCTCGACGACGGCCATGCGGGACGCGCATACAACCTCACCGGGCCCGAATTGCTCACCTCCAGCGAACGCATCGCGATCCTGGCGCGGGCCACCGGCCGTGACATCGCCTTCGTCCCGATCACGCACGAACAGGCCATCGACAGGCTGACGGCCACCGGTGTTTCCCGGGCGGACGCCGAGTATGTCGTCGGCTGGTACGCCACTTCCGACGCCCCTTCCAGGACCGTCGTCGACACCGTCGAGCAGGTGACCGGACGGCCGCCGCGCACGTTCGCGCAGTGGGTGGCCGAGCACACGGAACGCTTCCAGTGCCAACTCCGGCACCCATCGCCCCGTGGTGAGGTGACGCGCCGTCCGGAAGTGCTCCGGGCGGCGCGTCTGCGCAGAACTGTGCGGCCTATCGCCCGGAGTGGTCGGAGAGGTCGGCCACGTCCGCAGCTGTCCAGGTGTACTCGACCTCGGCCAGTTCGAACCCGGCTGGGAATCGCTCTGTGCGTTCTGCGGTGGGACGGCCTCCCTGGCGGGAGTAGAAGGCGGTCGCACGGACATTGTCCTTGAGGACTTCCAGATACACGGGCTGGCCCGGGTGTTCGACCGAGGCCCACGCGAAGGCTCGGCGCAGGAGACGCCAACCGACTCCGGTCCCGACGAGCCCTGGTTCGACGTGGAGATTGTCCAAGAGGACGCGGCCGTCATCCTGCCGGATCAGGTAGGCGAATCCGCCCAACTGCGGGGCAGCGCCGTCGACCACGACCAGTAGATGGGCCTTCCCCGCAGTACCGCCGGCAGCTGGCCCTTCGACGAGGAGCCGCGTGCGCCACAGGCGGGCGTGTTCTTCGCGCAGCGGCCCGTCCAGGTAGCTGGTGGGCATGATGCCCGAGTAGGCAGCCCGCCAGCTCTCCGTGTGGAGCGTGGCAATCCATGGTCCGTCAGCCGCTGCTCCCGGTCTGATCTTCATGCGTTCAGACTCGCACAGGCGATCGGCATCCCGTCAGGTGGAAGGCTGAATCGCACCGAGCACGGCAAAGGCAGCTCACAGGTCACGGCGATGCACGACGGCCACGGCGACGATCACCGCGACGAACGACCAGGACCCGAACACGATCCACGCCTCGGTGACCGGCACCGGGTACGTGTCCGGGTTGTAGTCCCGGGCCGGATTCTGGACGAGGGCCTGCCACGAGGTGAGCGGCATCGCGTTGCCGATCTCCTTGACCCACCGATAGGTCTCGCCCTGGAAGAGCGCCGGCAACAGCAGGAGTACGCCGACGACCGCGACGACGGCGCCCGCGGCGTGCCGTACGAGGGCGCCGAAGGCCATACCGACGAGAGCGCACACCGGGGCGAGCAGCGCGGACGCGACGACGGCCCGCAGGGCCCCGGGATCGCCGATGGACAGGCCGTGATGATCCCGCAGGATCGCCTGGGTCACCCCGAACGAGGCGCCCGCGACGACCGTGCCGAGGACGAGCATGACCACCGCCAGGACGCTCACCTTGGCCGCCACCACCGCACGCCGGGCCGGGACCGCGGCGAAGGTGGTGCGGATCAGCCCGGTGGTGTATTCGCCGAAGACCGCGAGGGCACCGACGGTTCCGGCGAGGACCATGAGGAGCTGCCACGCCGGGTCGACGAAAGCGGTCGACATGGCGTCGAACAGCATGGCGGGCTTGGCGGGGAATCCGGGCGGCGGAGGGGGTGGCAGTTCGGGCTGGTGCGCAAGCCGGTCGGCATTGGACAGGGCGGAGTTCACATTGATCCCGAGCACGGCCAGGGGGCCGATTCCGAGGACCCAGTACGTGGAGCGCAGCGACCACAGCTTGATCCACTCGGCGGTGAGGAGGTCGCGGAACCGGGCGGGGGAGTCGAGGGCGGGCGTGTACGTCTTCGGCCCGGACACCGTCTGTGTGGTCATCGGACCTCTCCCGCGCTGTATTCGACGCTGTCGGCGGTGAGCCCCATGAACGCCTCTTCCAGGGAGGCGGCCCGTGGGGCGAGTTCGTGCAGCAGGACGCGGTGGTGGAAGGCGAGTTCACCGATACGGTCGGCCGCCAGACCGGTCACCGTGCACGAGCCGTTGTCCTCGCGGCGGACGGCCGCACCCTCCTCGGTGAGGACGGACGTCAGCCGGTCGACGGCGGGCGTACGGACGGTCACGCTGAGCCGGGTGCCGCGCGCCGCGAACTCCGACAGGCTCTCCGCCGCGATCAGTTCGCCCCGGCCGATGACGATCAGTTCCTGTGCGGTGTGCTCCATCTCGCCCATCAGATGGCTGGAAACCAGCACCGTACGGTCCTCGGCGGCCAGTCGGCGGAAGAGGCCGCGCACCCACAGCACACCCTCCGGATCCAGCCCGTTGAGCGGCTCGTCGAACAGCAGGACCGGTGGGTCACCGAGGAGAGCGGCGGCGATGCCGAGCCGCTGCTTCATCCCCAGCGAGAACCCCGCGATGCGGCGCCGGGCAGCGGTGGCCAGTCCGACCTCCTCCAGGACCTCGTCGACCCGGCGCCGGGGAAGTCCGTTGCTGTGGGACAGCGCGGACAGATGCGCCCGGGCGCTGCGACCGCCGTGCACGTCGTGGGCGTCGAGCAGCGCTCCGACGTGCCGCAGCCCGCGCCGGCGTCCGCGGAACGGCTGCCCGTCCACGGTGACGGTGCCGCTGCTGGGGTCGTTGAGGCCGAGGATCATCCGCAGCGTGGTGGACTTTCCGGCGCCGTTCGGGCCGAGGAACCCGGTGACATGGCCGGGGCGGACGGTGAAGGTCAGGCCGTCGACGGCGGTGGTGGCGCCGTATCGCTTCGTCAGTTCGTTGACTTCGATCACCACCCCACGGTGCCGTGAGGAGTGCCCGCACGGCATCGGCACACGGGCCACACCTGGGACGGAGCCAGTGGTCCCCGGGCCTACGCCTCCGGACCCATGAGCGTCGTCACGACGCGGTCAGCCTGCCTTCGCGCATGGTCAGAATCCGGTCGCTGAAGTGCCCTACCGCCGCCATGTCGTGGCAGATGAAGAGGTATCCGAGCCCCCGTGTCTCCTGCAGTTCGAGCAGGAGATTGAGAATGCCGGCGCGCATCGACGGATCGAGTGCGGACACCGGCTCGTCCAGGATCAGGAGCTCGGGATCGCTCGCCAGCGCGCGGGCGATCCCTGCCCGCTGGCACTGTCCGCCGGACAGTTCGTGGGGGAGCCGTCGGGCGTGTGCGTCGTCCAGACCGACCAGGGAGAGAAGTTCGGCGACCCGGCCGGGACCTGTGGCGGCCGACCAGCGGCCCTGGGCACGGAGCGGTTCGGCGACCTGGTCGCGAATCCGCCGACGCGGACTGAGCGAACCGTACGGGTCCTGGAACACCGGCTGGATGCGGGGCCGGACCGCGCGCAGCTCCCGTTCGCTCAGCGAGGTCAACTCCGTTCCCCCGAAACGGATTTCACCGCTGTGGGGCCGGCGCAGTTGCAGGACGGCGGCGGCGGTGGACGACTTGCCGCAGCCGGACGGACCGATCAGCCCCACCGTCTCGCCCGCGTCCACCTGGAAGGAGACTCCGTCGACCGCGGTGGTCGTTCCGTACCGCACGACCAGCTCGCGGACGTCGAGCAGCGGGCTCATACGGACTCCAGGTGATCGAGGTGACAGGCCACCTCGCGCCCGTCGACGGCACGCGGCGCGGGCCGTTCGGTGTGGCAGCGGCCGGTGGCGTACCGGCAGCGGGGCGCGAAGGCGCAGCCCGCCGCAACGGCGCCGGGTGCGGGTGGCCGCCCCGGGATGGTGGGCAGCCGGGATTTGTGCGGTGTGCCGGCGGTGGGCAGGCAGGCGAGCAGGCCTTCGGTGTACGGGGCGAGTGGCCGGACCAGAATGCGGTCCACCGGGCCGTACTCGGCCAGTCGCCCCGCGTACATGACGGCCATGCGGTCGGCATGCGCCCCGACCGCACCGAGGTCATGGGTGACCAGCACGAGGGACGCTCCGGTCGCCGCGCACCGCTCGCGCAGGATCGTGAGGATCTTGTCCTGTGTCTCCGGATCGAGGGCCGTTGTCGGTTCGTCGGCGACGACCAGTTCCGGACGGTTGACCATGGCCATCGCGATCACGGCACGTTGGCGCATGCCGCCCGAGAACTCATGGGAGTGGGCGGACGACTGGGCGGCCGGGATGCCGACCTCCTCGAGGGCGGAACGGGCCCGCAGCCGCGCGTCCTTCCGGGACAGACCCTGTACGGACCGTACGGCCAGGGCCAGTTGCTCACCGACCGGGTGGACCGGCGAGAGCGCGGACAACGCGTCCTGGGGGACGAGCGCGATACGCCGGCCCCAGTCGGCCGCGGTGACCGGTGCGCCGTGCAGCAGCACACTCCCGGAGACCGTGGCCCCGCGCGGAGTCATGCCGAGCAGGGCGCGAGCGGTCACCGACTTCCCGGCCCCCGACTCGCCCACCAGGGCAAGGACTTCACCGGGTCCGACATCGAACGAGAGGTCGCTCAGGGCCGGTACGCCGCTGAAGTCCACGCTCAGACCGCGGACCGCCAGCAGGGGATCGGGCAGCAGAGGATCAGGCTGCAACGGGAACCGCTTCCTTCCGGACGGGTGCGCGGCGTGCCCTGCCGCGCTGGGTGTACGCCGACAGGGACACGGCGAGCGCGGCGAGGAGCGCCAGCGTGACCGCGGGGGCGAGCGCCGCTACAGGAGCCCGCTCGATGTAGTCGGCGGACTCGTCGAGCAGGAGACCCCAGTCGGGTGACGGCGGCTGGGCGCCAAGCCCGAGGAATCCGAGCGAGGCGAGGGCCAGCGCGATGCCGGGCAGACGCAGGACCGCGTGCCGGGCGACCGGGGCGGCCACCGAAGGCAGGACATGGCGGACCATGATCCGGGCCGGGCTCGCCCCGATCGCCTTCTGCGCCGACAGGAACGACGAGGCACGTACCTCCTGGGTGAGCGCGGCGGCGTGCGCGGCCAGCGGCGGCCAGGAGATCAGGGCGACGGCGAGCGCGGCGCCCCCTGCGCCGGGGCCCGTCGACTCTGCCACCAGAATGCCGACGATCACCGGCGGAAGCGCGTTGGCGATATCGGCCAGGCCGGTCGCGGCGTTCGGCAGGAACCCGAGGGCGAGCCCGATGACCAGGCCGAGGAGGCAGACCGCCGCTGCCGTGCCGACCGTCGAGCCGGCGCCGTGCCCCAGCCGCGCCAGTACGTCACGGCCGAGGGCGTCGGTCCCCAGGGGGTGCGACCAGGACGGCGCGCTCAGCCGGGCGGCGGTGTCGATGACATACGGATCACGCAGCAGACCCCAGCCGGTCACTCCGGTCAGCAGCATGCCCAGCGCGACCGGTACGGCGGGGGAGACCCGTACCGGACGGGCGGCGGGCAGGGTCAGAGCCGCGTCGCGCAGCGCCGGACCGAGCAGCTGTGCGCGTACGGCGGCCGACACCACGCCCACCAGGAGCCCGAGTGCCAGCAGGGCCAGGACCGCTCCCTGAAGCAGCGGCAGATCCTGGGACCTGGCCGCGCCGAGGGCGGTGCGGCCGAGTCCCGGCACCGCGAAGACCGTCTCGACGGCGACCGCGCCGCCGGTCAGACCGACCGCGGCCATGCCGAACTGCGGGACCAGCGGCGGGAGAACGCGACGCAGAGCGGCAGCGGTGATGGTCCGCCGGCCGACGCCCGCGCCGCGCCACAGCTCCACCCAGCGTTCGTCGAGCGCGTCCGGCAGCGCGTCGGCGACCAGCCGGCCGAGGAGCGCGCCGGCCGGAATGCCGAGCGCGAGCGCGGGCAGGACCATATGCGCGGGCCCGCCCCAGCCGGAGGTCGGAAACCAGCCCAGCCACACCCCGGCGACAACGAGAAGCATCAGCGCGACCAGATACTCGGGGACGGCGGCGAGCATCGCGCCGAATGCCCCGGCGGTGCCCCGGCCGCGTACCAGAACCGGCAGGGCCAGAGCGGTTCCCACCAGGAGAGCGACGGCGAGGGACGCGCCCATCAGCGCCAGCGACACCTGGAGACCGGCCGTCACCGAGGGCAGGACCTCCGAGCCGGACACCCACGAGACACCGAGGTCGCCGCGGATCAGCCCGGCCGCCCAGTGCCCCAGCAGCCCCAGCGGCCCCGCGTCGAGCCCGAGGTCGTCGCGGATGGCGTTCAGCGCCTCGGCGGTCGGCTCCTGCTCCGCCGATCTGGCCCGCAGCAGACTGAGCGCCGGGTCCTTGCCGGACAGCCAGGGCAGCAGTCCGACGAGAGCGAGTACGGCGGCCAGCCCGGCCGCCCGTGTGAGGGCCGTCCTCACTTGATGTGCGTGTGGATCGTGACGAGTTCGCGCTCGCGCGGGTCGTGGGCGGCGCCCGTGACGCCCGCCGCGTCGCCCTGGATGACCCGCTCGTGCAGCATCGGCACGGCGGCGTCCGTGGCGAGTACGGCTGCCTCGGCGGCCATGACCGCCTTGCGCCGGGCATCACCGGCCTCGGTCCGCGAAGCGCTGGCCAGCGCCTTGTCGACGCCTGGGTCGGCGAGCTGCGCGATGTTGAAGGAGCCCTCGCCCGCGAAGTCGCTGTACAGGTACGCCGCCGGGTCCCCGGAGTCCAGGATCGTGGCCCGCGAGAGAATGAACGCGTCGAACTTCCCCGCGAGGGCGTCCGCTTCGATGTTGGCGTACTCCCGGACCTCCAGCTTCACCCGGAAACCCGCTGCCTGGAGCTGCTGTTGCAGGATCTGGGCGACCTCGGGCAGCTCGGCCCGGTCGGTGAACGTGCCGATCGTGATCTCGGCGCCCTCCGGATCACCCGCCGCGGTCCGCAGGGGCTTCTCGCGCAGCTTCGCGGCCCAGGGAAGAGCCGGCCCGAGGAGCCCTTCGGCGACATCGGCCCTGTCCTCGTACACACTGTTCACGATCTGCTCCGCGTCGACGGCCGCGCGTGCCGCCGCCCGTACGCGCGCGTCCTTGAACGGCCCCATCTCAGTGTTGAGATAAAGGGTGTTGGTGCGCGGCATCGGTACCTCGTGGATCAGTTTCGCGTCCAGGAGTCGTGCCTGTGATACGGGTACCGCCTCGACGATGTCGGCCTCGCCGCTGCGCAGCGCGGCGGCCCGTGCGGTGCCGTCGGGGACGAACCTCACGTCGATACCGGTCGCCTTCGCCCGGCCGCCCCAGTAGCGGTCGTAGCGGTCGAGCGTCGCCGTGGTCGTACCGCCCACCGCGACGAGTTCGAACGGGCCCGTGCCCGCGCCCACCGGGCTGACGGTCCTGCCCCGGTACGCCTTGGCGGCGAGGATCGACAGCTGCGGGGAGCTGAGTCGCTGGGGGACCAGCGGATCGGCCGTGGCGGTGGTGACCGTGACCGTGCGGGGGCCGGTGGCGCGGACGGTGAGCGAGACGCCGTCGAGGATGCGTGGCTTGGGCGAAGCGGTGGCGGCCGTGGTCAGGGACTTCACGACGGACCGCGCGGTGAGGTCGGTGCCGTCGTGGAACGTGACGCCCTCGCGGAGGGTGAACGTCCAGTCCTTGCCGCGCTGTTGCCAGGCGGTGGCGAGGGCGGGCCGGGCGTTGCCGTCGGTGTCCAGACGGGTCAGGGTCTCGGCGGTGGACCAGCGGGACAGCTTGAACGCGTCGTCCGTCAGTGGTGAAAGGCCCGCGCGCGGCGGCTGCATCATCGCGACGCGCAAGCGGGCGTCACCGCCGCCGGGGGAGGGGTCGGCCGCGGCGAAGCAGCCCGTGAGCAGCGCCGCCGCCGTACTCAGACCGATCGTGGACAGGAGGCCCCGACGGGGTATGCGGGAGTTTTCGAGCAGGCGCAAGGGTGTCCCCAACGGGATGCGAAAGGTGGGTGAAGCCGATGCGGCGACCCTAGCATTATGACAATCATGTTCAGTAGAGTGCCTCGACGAGAATGCGCCGCTCCCCGAGGAGCAGGAGGACCGTTCCGGACAGGACGGTGAACCAGTCCGTTCCGGGATGCACCCCCAACTCGTCACCACCCTTCGCGTCGGCCTGGTGGGTGATGCGCATCTTGGCGACGGTCATGCCCTGCGGCCCGCCCTCGCGGCTCAGCAGCCAGGTGGTCGTTCCGCGCGCCTCATCCTGATGCGGCCGGATCACGACGTCCCCGTCGTCGACGGACTCCACCAGCTGGTCCTGCTGCGGCGCCAGGACCTCACCGTGCGCACGACTCGCACCGTATGGGTGGCAAAGCGGCCCTGATGAACTGTCCGGACCGTGCGCGAGGGCATACGAACAGCGCACCGCGGCAGGCGTGTCGGCCTGCCGCGGTGCGCCCCTTCCCGACTACTCGTCGATCGATGCCCCGTACGCCGCGTCCGTCGCCGGAGCGCCGAGCGAGCCGCCGCCGTACGTCCACGAGCCGGTGGCCGTGACCCCGCCCGAACCGGCCGAGAGCACCCACACGACGCCGTCGCTCGTGTTCTCGCCCGGCGCCGAGGCCAGCAGGCCGTAGCGGCCGTCCCTGTTCGGGTCGGTCAGCTTGACCTGACCGCCCCAGCGGTCGCCCGCCTCCGCGGAACCCGGCACATTCGTGGAGTTCTGGTCCCACGACCTGACGCCGGTGGCCGTCAGCCCGCCGGCCGCGCCGCGCAGCACCCACACCGCGCCCGCGTCCGTGACAGTGCCGATGTCCTCGCCGGCTGCTCCGATCGCCACGTCCGCGTATCCGTCGCCGTTGGTGTCCGCGACGGAGAGATCGGTGCCCCAGCCGTCACCGCGCTCGGGCGCCCCGGGGACCCCGGCCGTGCCCTGCGTCCACCACTGCGGCGGACTGTCCGCACCGTCGACGCCGAGCGGCCCGTCAGCGCTGCCGTAGTAGACGCCGACCAGACCACCGGTCGTCGTCTCGCCACCGTCGTCGGGACTCTTCGGCTCACCCGTCACGAGGTCGTCGTAGCCGTCGCCGTTGATGTCACCGGACGCCACGACCGGGCCGCCGCGCATATCGCGCTCGTACACGAGTCCCTCGACCTGGCCGGAGAAGAAGGACGACCAGCCGTGGCCGGGCTCCTCGCCCGCCGTGACGCCCGAGACGATCAGATCGGCGAGGCCGTTGTTGTCGTAGTCGCCCGTGGTCAGGGACTCGGGCCGGATGTCGCGTTCCTCCGCGACCGCGGACAGGCGACTGCGAGAGGTGCGCTCCAGGGGCGCGGACTGCAATCGGGGGGAGGTGTCGTACATGAACAGCTGAACGAAGTCGCGGTCGAGGACCGCCAGTTGGTCCCCCGGGCTGTCGGGGCTGAAATGGCCCGCGGTCAGGGCGCTGCCGAACTTCTCGTAAGCCACGGGCTCCTCGTTCTCGAGCCAGACGCTGTTCGCCCCGTACAGACCCGTCGACCCGCCCCACAGCACGGTGACGCCGCCCGCGTCGACCGCCGTCCCGATGTCCTCTCCCGGGACGCCGACGATCGCGTCGTCGTACCCGTCGCCGTTGAGGTCGCCGGTGGCCACGGCCCGGCCGAAGCCGTCGCCCGCCTCGGCCGCGCCGGCCACGCCGGCGGTGGACTGGCTGAAGACCGCGGACCTCTTGGTGCTGATCCCGGACGACGAGCCGTACTGCACGGTGACGTACCCCGCGCCCTTCTTGCCGTTGACGGTTCCGCCCGGCGCGCCGATGAGCACGTCCTCGTAGCCGTCGTCGTTGAAATCGCTGTTGCGGTCAATTGCGTGGGTTGCGCCGGAGGTTCCGGCGTAGGCGGAGGGAGCGGCGATGGCCGCTCCCGACAGCAGGAGAAATGCGGCCGCGGCAACGGCGGCCGAACGACGAGTACGCACGAGCGGCTCCTCTGACGAAGGATGGCCGGGCGAGTGCGGGGGTGGCCGGAAAGGGCCCGTTCCTTCCTGGCGTCCTGTTTGACCGCGCCGGGGGCATAAGGGTTGTGCGGCGGTTTCAGGCTTCCGATGGCGAACGGCCGATGTCTGGTTTGTCGCGTATGGGGTATCGGCCTACCGTCGACATAGCGCCGCACTGGCGGCCGTGATCGTGGACCTGAACCATCCTCCGGGCCCGGCCGGGCCCGGTGGACCTGAACCATCCTCCGGGCCCGGCCGGGCCCACCCCTCGGAGAAGAGTGAGATGTCGAAGATTCTGTTCGTAGTGACGGGCGCGGACCACTGGACCCTGGCGGACGGCACGAAGCACCCGACGGGCTTCTGGGCCGAGGAGGCCGTGGCCCCGTGTGAGGCGTTCAAGGCCGCGGGGTACGAGATCGTCGTCGCCACCCCGGGCGGCACCGTACCGACCGTGGACCGGGGCAGTCTGGCCCCCGAGTTCAATGGCGGACAGGAAGGCGCCGACCGGGTCGCGGGTGCCCTCGAGTCCTTCACCGAGCTCCAGCGCCCGATCTCGCTGGGCGACGTGGATCTGGACGACTACGCCGCGGTCTTCTGTCCCGGCGGACACGGCCCCATGGAGGACCTGGCCGTCGATCCGGTCTCCGGCGGTCTGCTGACGCGGGCGCTGGAGTCCGGCAAGCCCCTCGGCGTGGTCTGTCACGGCCCGGCCGCGCTGCTCGCGGCGCAAAAGGAGGACGGCACGAATCCGTTCGCCGGATACCGGCTGACGGGTTTCACCAACGCCGAAGAGATGCAAGCCGGATTCGCGGACAAGGCGAAGTGGCTGCTCCAGGACCGCCTGGTCGAGTTCGGCGGGGACTTCCAGGAGGGCGAGCCGTGGGTCCCGTACGTGATCGTAGACCGCAATCTGGTCACCGGCCAGAACCCCGCCTCCTCGGCCCCGCTCGCGGCTGAACTGCTCAAGAAGCTGGGCTGAACCTCCAGGGTTACGAGCTGTTCAAGAGGCTGGGCCGACTGCGCCGGGGGCCCCCCCCCCCGGGGGCCCCGCCCCCCGCCCGACCAGCAGGGGGCCCCCCGCGGCCCCCCCCCCCCCCCCCCCCCCGCAATGTACGGCGTTATGCACCCGTTAACGGGGGCCCCCCCCCCCCCGCCC
>NZ_JBHUUV010000008.1:0-65582 GCF_042670885.1 Streptomyces sp. NPDC057136 | reverse complement strand
TTATTTTGATGGGGTTTTAAAGCCCCTGGTTTAGCCTTTTTACTCGCGGTGTGCCGTCGGGCCCCGGGCCCCTCACCCGGGGGCCCCCCGGCCCCCGTACGTACAGGCATGGGACACCGGGCGGCCAACGAGCCCCGCCCGCCCCTGCATTGACCGGATTTAGCCTCCGTTTCCGGCGGTCCCGCCGCCCTCGTCCGGCTGCCGTCGAGCGGGGCCGGATGCGCCGTTGACCGGCACGTGCGACGCCGGTTCCGACCGCTCCCACCGGCCCCACCGCGCTCACCGATCCGCCTGCTGTCCGGAAGGACTCTTCGCATGAACGCTCCGCGCCCGTCCCGCCCCGCGGAAGCCTCGGGCACCTTCGCCCTCGGCGGGGACCTGCCCGTCAACCGCCTCGGATACGGCGCGATGCAGCTCACGGGCCCCGGAATCTGGGGCGAGCCCAAGACCCCGCCGAGGCCGTGCGCGTCCTGCGCCGCGCCGTGGATCTGGGCGTCACGTTCATGGGCACCGCCGACTCCTACGGCCCCTTCGTCAGTGAGCGGCTGATCCGCGAGGCCCTGCACCCGTACGCCGACGATCTGGTCATCGCGACCAAGGGCGGCTACACCCGCTGCGGACCCGGCGGCTGGCGTCCGGTCAAAAAGCCCGAATACCTGCGCCAGCAGGCGGAACTGAGCCTGCGTCACCTCGGGCTCGAACGCATCGACCTCTACCAACTGCACCGCATCGACGCGCAGGTGCCGCTCGCCGACCAGCTGGGCGAGCCCTGGCCTGGCTGCTGCGCCGCTCACCGCGGTCATGCTGCCGATCCCCGGCACCTCCCGCGTCGCCCACGTCGAGGAGAACACCGCGGCCGCTGCCGTCACCCTCACCGACGACGAGTTCGCGGCGCTCACCGAGGCCGTCTGACCACATCCTGAACGACATCGCCGACGGCGGTGGCGTTCAGCCGGTCCCTCAGCCCTGCTGTGGCTCGTCCAGGGACGAGGTGAGCCGCCCGAGTACGTCTTGCAGGGCGATGATCTCCGGCACCGAAAGACCGGTGGCGTCGAGAATTCTGCGCGGAACCGGCAACGCCCGTTCGCGCAGTTCCGTGCCGGCGTCCGTGAGGCGGACGGTCACGGAGCGTTCGTCCTGCGGGCTGCGCCCGCGGACGACCAGTCCGGCCGACTCCAGCCTCTTCAGCAGCGGGGACAGGGTCCCGGAGTCGAGGTGAAGGCGCTCGCCGATCGTCTTCACCTGCTGCGGCCCGTGCTCCCACAGCACCAGCATGGCCAGGTACTGGGGATAGGTGAGGCCCAGATCCTTCAGCGCCTCCCGGTACACCCCGCCGAACGCGCGGGAGGCGGCGTGCAGGGAGAAGCAGACCTGGTGGTCCAGACGCAGCAGTTCCGCATCCGGCAGCTCGGGGGTGGCGCGGGGCGGGCCGGGCGGATCGGCGGCGGGGGTCGGCGAAGGGGTCATGGAACCAGGGTATCTCTTTGGGCCCGATTTAGTTGTGCGCAATTGAATTGTGTGCAACTCTTTGGTTCGAGGGGTGACCGGGCCGGTCACCGCGACAGGAGAGAAGGTCATTCCATGAACGCGCTCTACACCGCTGCCGCCACCGCCAACGGCCGAGAGGGCCGGGCCGTGAGCTCGGACGGCCAGGTCGACCTCCCCCTGGCACTGCCGCCGGCGCTCGGTGGCAACGGCAAGGGCACCAACCCCGAGCAGCTGTTCGCCGCTGGGTACGCCGCCTGTTTCGCCAGCGCGATGGCAGCGGTCGGCCGGGAGATGAAGGTGGACACCAAGGACGTCTCCGTGACGGCCGAGGTCTCGATCGGCAAGGACGACACGGGCTTCGGTCTCGCGGTCGTCATGCGGGTCGAGCTGCCGGCGGCCCTTGAGGGCGAGACGGGCCGCAAGCTGGTCGAGGCCACGCACGCCTACTGCCCCTACTCCAAGGCCACGCGCGGCAACATCGAGGTCGAACTCGTCATCGAGTAGTCGTCATTGACGATGCGTCATGCGTATCGGGCGGGGCGCCGGTTCGTTCATGAACCGCCGGTCCAGGCGAGCAGCCGGTCGACGCTCCACGTCGTGACGACCCGTTCCGCGGGCACCCCGCACTCCTCCGCACGCGCGCAGCCGTAGATCTGCCATTCGAGCTGGCCAGGGGCGTGCGCGTCGGTGTCGACGGAGAACAGCACACCCGCCTCGACGGCCTGCCTCAGCAGGCGCCGGGGCGGGTCGAGCCGTTCCGGGCGGCTGTTGATCTCCACAGCCGTCCCGGCCTCCGCACAAGCGGCGAACACCTGGTCCGCGTCGAACTCGGACTCCGGCCGCGTACGGCCGGCGAGCAGGCGCCCGGTGCAGTGCCCGAGGATGTCCGTATGCGGGTTGCGGACCGCCGCCACCAGGCGCCGGGTCATCGCACCGGCGTCCATCCGCAGCTTGGAGTGGGCGGAAGCGACCACCACGTCCACCTGCTCCAGCAGCTCCGGCTCCTGGTCGAGGGAGCCGTCCGCCAGGATGTCGCACTCGATGCCGGTGAGCAGCCGGAACGGGGCCCACCCCTCATTGAGTTCGGCCACCTCGGACAGTTGCCGGCGCAGCCGCTCGGGCGACAGTCCGTTGGCCACGGTCAGCCGCGGGGAGTGGTCGGTGAGGACCGCCCACTCGTGACCCAGCTCCTGCGCCGCACGGCCCATGTCCTCGATCGGGCTTCCGCCGTCCGACCAGTCCGAGTGCATATGGCAGTCGCCCCGCAGCAGGGCGCGGAGCTCCTCGCCGCCCTCCGTGAGCGGGTCGGTGGCCTCCTTCTCCAGCCGGTCGAGGTACTGCGGAACCGCTCCGCGCTGTGCTTCCCGGATCACCTGGGCCGTCTTCGGCCCGATGCCGTTCACCGACTCCAGCGACCCATGGGCCACCAGCTCCGCCAGGCCGTCCGCCGGGATCGCCACGATCGCGTCGGCCGCCCTGCGGAACGCCTTCACCCGGTACGTCTCGGCCTGTGACCGCTCCAGCAGGAACGCGATCCGGCGCAGCGCGCTCACCGGCTCCATCAGCACCTCCGAAGACGGTCCCAGGGTCTGCAACCAGCTTCGCCGAGTCCCGCCCCGTCCGCACAGCGAAGGTGCGGACATGCGGGGCGGGGACCCGGCGTGAATCAGCGGACGGGCTGCGCCTGCTCCTCGGCTTCGGGGCGTTCGAACTGGGTGCGGTGCAGCTCCTCGTACCTGCCGCTCGCGGCCAGCAGTGCGGTGTGGGTTCCGCGTTCCACGATCCGGCCCTCCTCGACGACCAGGATCAGATCGGCGGCCCGTACCGTCGAGAGCCGGTGGGCGATCACCACGGCGGTCCGGCCCTCCAGGGCCTCGGCAAGGGCTTCCTGCACGGCCGCCTCGGAGGTCGAGTCGAGATGGGCGGTCGCCTCGTCGAGGATCACCACGCGCTGGCGGGCCAGCAGCAGCCGGGCGATGGTCAGCCGCTGCCGCTCCCCGCCGGAGAGCCGGTAGCCGCGTTCGCCGACGACGGTGTCGAGCCCCTCGGGCAGCGAGGCGACCAGACCGTCGAGACGGGAGCGGCGCAGGGCGTCCCAGATGTCGGCCTCGGTGGCGTCCGGCCGGGCGAGCAGCAGGTTGGCGCGGACGGATTCGTGGAAGAGGTGACCGTCCTGGGTGACCATGCCGAGGGTTTCGCGGATCGAGTCGCCGGTGAGGTCGCGTACGTCGATGCCGTTCAGCCGTACGGAACCGGCATCGGTGTCGTACAGCCGGGGCAGCAGCTGCGCGATCGTGGACTTGCCCGCTCCGGAGGAACCGACCAGGGCGACCATCCGGCCGGGCTCGGCGCGGAAGGAGACGTCGTGCAGGACCTCCGTACCCTCGCGGGAGTCGAGCGTCGCGACGTCCTCGAGTGAGGCGAGGGAGACCTTGTCGGCGGACGGGTAGCCGAAGGAGACCCCGTCGAACTCCACGGACACCGGACCGTCCGGCACGCGGCGGGCATCGGGCTTCTCGGCGATCAGCGGCTTCAGGTCCAGGATCTCGAAGACCCGCTCGAAACTGACCAGGGCGCTCATCACCTCGACGCGGGCCCCGGCCAGGGCGGTCAGCGGCGCGTAGAGACGGGTGAGCAGCAGAGCGAGGGCGACGATCGCGCCCGGGTCGAGGGTCCCGCGCAGCGCGTAGTACCCGCCGAGCCCGTAGACCAGGGCGAGCGCCAGGGCGGACACCAGGGTCAGCGCCGTGATGAAGGTGGACTGGGCCATGGCCGTACGGACACCGATGTCGCGGACCCGGCCGGCGCGGGCGGCGAATTCCGCCGACTCGTCGGCGGGGCGCCCGAAGAGTTTCACGAGGGTCGCGCCCGGAGCGGAGAAGCGCTCGGTCATCTGCGTGCCCATGGCGGCGTTGTGGTGCGCGGCCTCGCGCTGCAGCCCGGCCATCTTGGAGCCCATCCTGCGGGCGGGAACGACGAACACCGGCAGCAGGACGAGGGCGAGCAGGGTGATCTGCCAGGAGATGCTGAGCATGACGGCGAGGGTCAGCAGCAGGGTGACGACGTTGGAGACGACTCCGGACAGCGTATTGCTGAAGGCCCGCTGCGCGCCGATGACGTCGTTGTTGAGCCGGCTGACGAGCGCACCGGTCCGGGTCCGGGTGAAGAAGGCGATCGGCATCCGCTGTACGTGGTCGAAGACCGCCGTACGCAGATCGAGGATCAGCCCCTCACCGAGTCCGGCCGACAGCCACCGGGTGAGCAGTCCGAGGGCCGCCTCGGCCACGGCGATGACCGCGATGAGCACAGCGAGCCGGGTGACCACGCCGGTGTCCCGGCCCTGGATGATCGCGTCGACGACTTTCCCTGCCAGGACGGGTGTGGCGACCGCCAGGAGCGCGGTGACCACGCTGAGCGCCAGGAAGCGGTAGATCTGCCGCCGGTGCGGGCGGGCGAAGGAGGCGATGCGGCGCAGTGTCGCCCGGGAGAAGGGCCGCCGGTCCTGCTGTGCGGTCATCGCGCTGTGCAACGACGACCACGCGGTCATTTCCATGCTCATGAGGGTCTCTCCGGAAGATGTCGGACGACGCGGGGTACCCGTCGGCCGGTGGGCCCCGGGGTGTGCGTACAGAAGGCTAAGACCTGAAGCAAGCTTGAGGTCAACCGTTCGGGCGAGTTGGTCCATGAGGCGGTACGCGGCGCGCCGACGGGGGCGCGCGCGCCGAGGCCCTGACCACGTCTGATCGAGGTATGACGGGTCGGCAGAGGGGGGTGCCGTGCATCCGGAGGTGCCGGGGAGTGTCAGGATGGCTTCATGACAATCAAGACCTACTTCGACATCACCATTGACGGCAAGCCCGCCGGGCGGATCGTCTTCAACCTCTTCGACGACGTCGCTCCCAAGACGGTTGAGAACTTCCGTGCGCTGTCCACAGGCGAACAGGGATTCGGCTACGCCGGCTCGCCGTTCCACCGTGTCATCCCGGACTTCATGCTCCAGGGCGGCGACTTCACCCGCCAGAACGGCACCGGCGGCAAGAGCATCTACGGTGAGAAGTTCGCCGACGAGAACTTCACGCTCAAGCACACCAAGCCGGGCCTGCTGTCGATGGCCAACGCGGGCCCGAACAGCAACGGCTCGCAGTTCTTCATCACCACCGTGGTGACGCCGTGGCTCGACGGCAAGCACGTCGTCTTCGGCGAGGTCGCCGACGACGCCAGCATGGAGCTGGTCCGCAAGATCGAGTCGTACGGCTCGCGCGGCGGTCAGACCAAGGCCGAGATCGCCGTCTCCGCCTCCGGTCAGCTCTGATCCGTTCCCCGCATCACACTGTTCGGCCCTGAGCGCCCCGGCCGGTGAATCCACCGCCGGGGCGCTCCGGTTCGTGCGGCCCCGGCTCCGGGCGCCCCGGATGCGCCTGCCCCACGGAGCCGTAGCGTTGCCGACCGGAGACCGATTCGCTCGATTCCTGGCCGGAGTGACGACATGTGCTGGAGCGCGACGGCCGATCTGGTGGCCGGCACCGGCATCGTGGCGATCGGCGTGGCCTGCGTGGCGCGCGCCCGCCGCGCCCGCGATCTGCCGCTCGCCGCGCTCCCGCTGCTGCTCGGCACCCACCAGATCGTCGAGTCCGTGGTGTGGCGCTCCGGTGGCGGTACGGGTCCCGCCACCGTCGCCTGGGCGGTGATCGCCCTCCCCCTGCTGGCCCTGTGGGTGCCGACGGGAGTCCTCTGTGCGGCACCGGCCCGGGCCCGCACCTGGCTGACGGTGCCGCTCGCGGCCGGCATGCTGACCGCCGCGTTCCTGTCGTACAGCCTGGCCACCCGCCCCGTGACGGCCGAGATCCGCGGCCACACCCTCGGCTACGTCCTCGCCCTGCCGCACGCGGGCCTGTTGCTCGCCGGCTACCTCCTGGCCACGGTCGGCTCACTGCTGCTGTCGGCCGACCGGTGGCTCCAGGCACTGGGACTGCTCGTCGGCGTCGGCGCGGCGATCTGCACGGCGCTGTGGCGCCTGGAGTTCCTCTCCACCTGGTGCGCCTTCGCGGCGGTCTGCTCGGTGGTCCTGCTCGGCTGGACCCGACGGGGCCCACCGGGCTGGCATGATCAAGGGTATGGACGAGAGCATCATCGCCGCGTGTGACGGGGCGTCGAAGGGGAATCCGGGGCCTGCCGCCTGGGCATGGGTCGTGGCCGACGCGCAGGGGCGGCCGGAGCGTTGGGAGGCCGGGCCGCTCGGGACCGCCACTAACAACGTTGCCGAACTCACCGCCCTGGCGGAGCTGCTGGAGTCAACCGATCCGGCCGTGCCGGCCGAGGTGCGCATGGATTCGCAGTACGCGATGAACGCGGTGACGAAGTGGCTGCCGGGATGGAAGCGGAACGGCTGGAAGACATCGGGCGGCAAGCCGGTCGCCAACCAGGAACTGGTGACGCGCATCGACGCCCTGCTCAGCGGGCGGAGCGTGACGTTCCGCTACGTTCCCGCGCACCAGGTCGACGGTGATCCGCTCAACGCGCTCGCCGACCAGGCCGCCAGCGTGGCCGCCGTGACCCAGCAGGCCGCGGGGACGGCGCACGGCACCGCCGATCTGCCGGTGCCCGCTCCCGCCCGGTCGACGAAGGTCCGTACCGACAGCGGGACCGCGAAGGGCACCAAGAGCGCCGCGCGCACCGGAACGATCCGGGCGAAGTTCGCCGGACGGTGCCACTGCGGTAAGCCGTACGCGGCGAAGGACATGATCGCGAAGAATCCGAACGGCTGGGGACACCCGGAGTGCCGGACCGCGCCCGCGTAGGGCGTCGCCCGTTCCGTGGTGCGTGACGTGGAGCCCAGGGGCTCGTGACGTGGAGCCCAGGGGCTGAGGGAAAGCCCGGCTCCGTCAGATATCGGCCCAGACCAGACGGCCCGCGAGGCCGGCGCTCGTACCCCAGCGGGCGGCCAGCGCGTCCACGAGCAGGAGACCCCTGCCGTCCTCCGGCAGCTCCTGCGGCTCGGGGCACTCGCCCGGGGCCGTTGCCAGGTCCCCCGGTGGGGTGGGGGACGTAATGTGGCCCCTCTCGCGGTTCCATACGCAGATGCGGACCCCGCTGTGCGAGCGCAGGAGCCGGCACCGGATACGGCGGCTGTTGGTGTGCTGGACGGCGTTGGCGACCAGTTCGGTCACGACCAGGGCCGCGGCCTCGACCCGGTCGCTGGGTTCACCCCAGTCCCGCATCGCCTCCTGTACCCGGCGGCGGCACTCGGGCACGCCTTCGGGGGCGCGGGGTATCCACCAGTTCTGTGCGCGCCGGCTACCCGCGTCCTGGTAAGTCCGCGGCGCGCACGTGTCTATTTCCGACATGTACGTACTCTCGGCGCAAAGGGCATACTTTGCAAGCGACGGAATGTGCCACGCTCCGCGTCGGGGCCATGGAGGAAGGTACGAGCATGAGACCCCGGTCCGGTCCCACCGTGGAACATCGCGTCCTCGCCGTCCGGCTCCGGCTGCTGCGGGAACGCGCGGGCGTAAGCCTGGCCGCCGCGGCGCAGGCACTGGACGCCCACCCGGCGACCGTACGACGCATCGAACGGGCCGAGACCGGACTGGACGCACGTCAGGTCCGCGCTCTCCTCGACTGCTACGGGGTCCCCGAGGCCGACGCCGAGCCGATCATCGCGGGCCTCGGCGCCGCGAGCCTGCCGGGCTGGTGGCACCAGTGGCGCGACGCGATGGAGCCCTGGCAGCAGGACGTGATCGGCATGGAGTCCTCGGCCGGCCTCGTAAGGACCTGGCACCCCGCGCTCGTACCGGAACTGCTGCGCACCCCCGCCTATGCCGAGGCCCTGGACCGCGCGCTGCACCCCGACGGGGACGCCGTCCGGCGCGAGCGCCGCGTCGAGCTGCTGCTGGAGCGGCAGCGCCGCCTGTCCTACCGCGGTGCCGCCCTGTGGGCCCTGATCCCGGCCGCCGCACTCCACACCCGGGTCGGTGGCCAGCGAGTGATGGACGAGCAGCGGGAGGCGCTGGCCGAGGCCGAGCACCGGCCGCACGTCACCGTGCAGGTGGTGCCGCTCGATCATCCTCCGCACCCCCTGACCGGAGTCCCGCCCCTGAATCTGCTCCGAGTGTCCGCCCCCGAGATCGGGGACCAGGCGATCCTGGAGACCCCCGGAGTCCGCGTCGACATCGTCGACGATCCGGACGCGGTGATGAACCACCGCATCCGCATCGACGCTGCCTGCGCCGCCGCACCCCGTCCGGGCACACCTTTCCCGGTCGCCTGACCGGTCCGACGGCTCCGCCGGGATGCGGCACACGCCGGATACGGCCAGCGTGGGGGAGTGGTGCGGCAGAGCAAGGCCCAGCGGATTCCCGCCGGAGTGATCGTGCTGGCCGTCGTGATCGAGGAGCCCACGCCGGCGCAGGTCCTCGATATGCTGATCCGCGACGTGCGGCGCCACCCCGGCGGCCGGCCCCAGGACGATCAGGCGCTTCTCGCGCTGCGCCGCTCACCGGGCTGACGCGGCCGGGAGAGGCCCGGCCACGGGTCCGCGCGCGGGTAAAGGATGGGGCATGGACACCAAAGGCTGGCTCATCCTCGCGGCAGTCGTCGTGCTGCTCACCATGGGCATCGCCGCCGTTCTCCTGGTACGGGTGCTCCGGGCCAGGAAACTGCTGCTCGACGCGGGAATCCCGCTCCGCAACAAGGCGCTGGTCTGGGCCGCCGCGATCTACACCGTGTCACCGGTCGACCTGTTGCCGGACCCCGTCTACCTCGACGACATCGGATTCCTGATGCTGGCCCTGCACTCGCTGCACGTCGCTGCGCGAACGGCCGGAACCGGGGTGACGGGGGCGCGGACCGCGCACAAGGAGGCCAGGGGCGGCAACCTTTCGGTGCCCGGCGGCCACTGACGGGAGGAACCCGTCCCCGCTCGGAAGGCACCACCGTGGAACCCATGCCTCACCGACCGCTCCACCGGCGTCGCGTCACCCGTACCCGCGCTCTGCTCGGAGCGCTCACCGCAGGGCTGCTCGCCGCCGCCGGGCTGGTCGCCGCCGGGCAGACCTCCCAGGCCGCCACCGCCCGCCAGGCCGAGGCGCTGGACCGCGGCGTCGTCAGCGTGCACACCGACAGCGGCAACCTCGTCAGCTGGCGCTGGCTCGGCACCGACCCGGACAACGTCTCCTTCAACGTCTACCGGGCGGGCACCAAGGTCAACGCGTCCCCCGTCACCGGCTCGACGAACTACTTCCACACCGGCGCCCCCGCCACGGCCGACTACACGGTGCGGGCCGTCGTCAACGGCGCCGAGCAGAGCGACTCCGTGCACGCGATCCAGTTCCGTGCGGGCTACAAGGATGTCCCGATCACCCCGCCCGCGGGCGGCACCACACCCGACGGCGTCGCCTACACCTACGAGGCCAACGACGCGTCGGTCGGCGACCTGGACGGCGACGGCGCCCTCGACTTCGTACTGAAGTGGCAGCCCACCAACGCCAAGGACAACTCCCAGTCCGGCTACACGGGCAACACGTTCATCGACGGGATACGCCTCGACGGCACCCGGCTGTTCCGTATCGACCTCGGGCGCAACATCCGCTCAGGCGCCCACTACACGCAGTTCCAGGTGTACGACTACGACGGCGACGGCCAGGCCGAGGTCGCCATGAAGACGGCCGACGGCACCGTCGACGGAACGGGCAAGGTGATCGGCAGCGCGAGCGCCGACCACCGCAACGCGGCCGGTTACATCCTCACCGGATCCGAGTACCTGACCATGTTCAACGGCCGGACGGGCGCCGCGATGGGCACGGTCGACTACGTCCCGGCCCGCGGCACCGTGTCCTCGTGGGGGGACTCGTACGGCAATCGCGTCGACCGCTTCCTGGCCGGCACAGCCTATCTGGACGGCTCCAGGCCGTCCCTGATCATGGCGCGCGGCTACTACACACGCAGTGTCATCGCCGCCTGGGACTGGCGGGGCGGCGCCTTCACCCGGCGCTGGACCTTCGACACGAACAGCTCGACCAACGCCGGCAAGGGGTACGACGGCCAGGGCAACCACCAGCTGTCGGTCGCCGATGTCGACGCCGACGGCAACGACGAGATCGTGTACGGCGCCATGACCGTGGACGACAACGGCAACGGGCTGTGGACCACGAAGAACGGTCACGGCGACGCGATGCACGTCGGCGACCTCGATCCCTCCCGGCCCGGACTGGAGGAGTTCAAGGTCGACGAGGACAGCTCGAAGCCGAGCTCGTGGATGGCGGACGCCAGGAGCGGCCAGATCCTCTGGTCCACTCCGGCCAGCGGAGACAACGGCCGGGGTGTCTCCGGCGACATCTGGGCGGGCAGTCCGGGCGCCGAGTCGTGGTCGTCCGCGGTGTCCGGGGTGCGCAACCCGCAAGGTTCCGTCGTGACGAGCCGCAAGCCGTCCAGCACCAATTTCCTGTCCTGGTGGGACGGCGACACCACCCGTGAGCTCCTCGACGGCACCCACATCGACAAGTACGGCACCTCGGGAGACACCCGGCTGCTGACCGGGGCCTCGGTGCACTCCGCGAACGGCACCAAGGCCACACCGGCGCTCTCCGGAGACCTCTTCGGCGACTGGCGCGAGGAAGTCGTCTGGGCGACCAGCGCGAACACCGCGCTGCGGATCTACTCCACCCCGTACGAGACCGGCACCAGGATCACCACACTGCTCCACGACACCATGTACCGCACAGCGCTGGCCTGGCAGAACACCGCGTACAACCAGCCACCGCAGCCGAGTTTCGGCATCGGCGACGGGATGGCGACCGCGCCCCGGCCGGTCATCACCACGCCGTAGCGGGACGTCCGGCGCGGCCCCCTCACGCGACCGGTGAGGCGGGTGAGTCGGCCGGCGCCGGTGCGGACTGCGGTGCGGACGAGGTCGGCGGCTCCTCGGACGGCGGCGGAGGCTCGGACGGCGGCGGAGGCTCGGACGTGGGTGCCTCCGTCGTCGGCGGCTCCGTGGAGGGTGCGGGCGACGGGGTGTCGGAGGACGGCGAGTCCGACGGCGACTCGGACGGGGAGTCGGAGTCGGACGGGGACGGCGACGTGGTGGCCGGCGGGTCGGTCTTCTTGTCGGCCTTCCCGGTGTCGCCCGGCTCGCGGGCGAACCAGTCCCCGGACTTGGGATCGAACACCACGAACACGTTCACTACGGTGGTGGACGGGGTCACCACGACGACGTCCGACGACCGGTAGCCGGGCCACGCGGCACCCTTCAACTTCGGGGCACTCTGCTGGGCGACCGGCGGAAGCAGCGGATTGCCGCAGGCGCACCGCACCCGGGGCACTCCGCGGTCGTCGACGAGGACGGCGGTTCCGGCTTGAAGCACCGCCTGGTAGGTGGTGGCGGAACCGTCCCGGTAGCCGTGGTTGGTGACCCGGGTGTCCATCCGCAGCTGGACAGGCGTGAGTGAGCGCAGATACCCCGGCACCCCGGAGGGCTCGATGTTCAGTACCGAGGCGAACGCGCGGTTCTTGTCCGGCGCGGCGGAGAGTGCGGTGATCTGCTTCTCCACGTCGCAACTGGCGGTCTTGCGGGTGCCGCCGTACAGCCCGGGGGCCGACCCCTTCACCACGCGGGTGGCGTTGGCCGCGGCGGTGGAGCTCGGCACCGCGGTCGGTGTCGGGGACGCCTCGTCCTGTTCGGCGGTGGACTCGGTGAACGGGTCCTCACCCGAGGAACCGGCGGCCTGGAGGAACACTTCGCCGCCCGCCTTCGTACCCCCGTCGGGGCGGGTCAGGACGACGGTGACCACGACGGCCGCGACCAGGGCCAGGGCGATGATGGCCACACGGGGAGCGGACCGCCACCAGGCCCGGCCGGGACCGTCGGCGGACGGCTGTCCGCCACCGCTCGGGCCGCCGCCCCCCGAACCGCCGGAGCCTCCGCCGCCCGAGCTGCCGCCCCCGGACTCGCCCGCGCCGCCGGAGCCGCCCGTCGAGCCGGGCGCTCCCAGTTCGCCGCCACTGGGCGGGCCGGGCGGCGGACCGCTCGGCGTGTCCGGCGGTGGGACCGGACCTGACTGAGAGGGGCCCGACAACGGGCCGGACGGGGGTCCTGTCGGGCGGCCGGACGACGGCGGTTGTTCACTCACGGGCTCTTCTTCCCAAGGCCGGGAACCTGTCCCAATCATGTGCGTACAGATCTCATTGTGTGCCTTGTGCCCCGGTTGCCCGCAAGCGGACGCAGTCGGCCCACACCAGGGGGCGGAGCGCTCGGGGGCTGCTTAGCGTGGCAGCGTGAGCAGCCCCCGAAGCAATGGCAGAGACGGCGCGTCCCGCCCCCGGCACGGCTGGGCCGACGCCCTCGTGGCGGTCTTCGCCGGGATGATCGTCATGATCGTCGTCGCGGCACTCGGCCTCTGGGCCGCAGGAGCCGGTCAACTGCCCGGGGGTGCCTTCCCCCGCGTCGTCGCGGCGGTCGTCGTCATGGCGGCGGGCGGCTCCGTGGCGGTGTCCGGCGACGCCGGGGCACTCGCCGAGACGAATGCGGACCTCTCGGTGCTGCCGCTGTCGGTGACGCTCGTCGGCGCCCTCGCCGTCGCCGCGGGGTTCCTCCGGCCGCTGCGCCACCGGGCCGTCGCCGGTACCCGCGAGCTGGGCGGCTGGGCCGCACGGGTCACGACGCTGTGGCTCCTGGCACTCCTTGCACTCTCGCTCCTGGCCAGGCAGACCTTCGCCCTCCCGGTCGAGGACCCCACGGGCGGCCTCATCGAGGCGCTCGATGCCACGCCCGAGGTCGGATTCCGGGCCGAGATCCCGCTCACCCTGATCTTCGGTCTGCTGTGGCTGGCGGGTGTGCTCGTGCTCGCCCTGCTGGTGTCGCGCGGCGCCCCGCTCCCTGCCCGGCTGCTGCGCTTCCAGGAACCGGTGCGGCCCGCGGCCCACGCGATGGTGGTCCTGCTGCTCGGGTACGTGGCGCTGGGCGTGGTCGTCGGACTCGTCGTCGTGGTGACGCGGGGACACCCCGCCGAGACGTTCGCGGTGATCCTCCTGGGGCTGCCGAACCTGGTGTGGCTCGCGTTCACCCTGGGGCTCGGAGCGTCCTGGGAGGGCAAGGTCGACGGCCCGTTCGGACTGCCGATGCCCGAGGTGCTCGACTCGGTGCTCCGTACGCCGGACATCTCGACGCTCAATGTCCGTACGCTCGCCGAGCAGGACGGCCGCGCATGGTGGCTGGTCGTGGTCGCCGCGGTCGCGGTCCTCGCGGCGGCCTTCCTCATGGCGGTCCGCTCTCCGGCCCGTACGCGCGCCTGGCAGCACGCCGCACACATGGCGGTGGCCCTCACCCTGACGGTGCTCTTCATCTGTCTTGTCGCCCAGGTCTCCGCACACCTGGGGCTCTCGCTCCTGGGCCTCGGCGACGTGGGCGGCGGGCTCGGCGGCGAGGTGCTCCTGCGCCCGCGCCTCTGGTCGGCGCTCGGTATCGCACTCCTCTGGGGCGCGGTCACCGGACTCCTCGGCGGTCTGCTCGCCTCAAGGGTCCGCCGCAGGGACTCGCGCTAGGGGAAGACCGGGAGGGCCCAGCGGGGCGGCGTGGGCGGGGGTTCGACGGCGTCGGGCCAGAGGGCGGGGCTCTCGTCGACCCGGGTCGGCGGGTGGGTGTCCGGGCCGACACCCTCGGCCGCGGCGCGCAGGGCCGCGACGAACTGCAGACAGGAGTCGTAACGGTCCTCCGGGCTCTTGGCGAGGGCCTTCGCCAGTACGCCGTCGAGCTCGGCCGGAAGACCGGGGCGCTCCCCGCTCAGGGGCGGCGGAGGATCGTACTGGTGCGCCCAGAGCAGGGCCATGTCGTCGTCCCGCCGGAAGGGCGGGGCACCGGTCAGTGTCTCGTGGACGACGCAGGCAAGGCTGTAGACGTCGCACCGGCCGTCCACCGGACGCCCCGAAATCTGTTCAGGAGCCACATAGTCGAGCGTGCCGACGAATTGGCCCACCGTCGTGAACCCGGTCAGCGACAGCGACTTCTTCGTCAGTCCGAAGTCCGTGAGGTACACATGCTCCGGGTGGTCGCTGTCCGTGCCCGCCGCCACGAGGATGTTGCCCGGTTTGACGTCGCGGTGGACCAGATCGTGGTCGTGGGCGGCGTCGAGTGCGGATGCCACCTGTGCGGCGATGCGGATCGCGGTGGTGACCGGCAGGGGGCCCCGGCGGTCGATCAGGACCCGCAGATCCTGGCCCGCGACGAAGCGCATCGCGATGTAGAGCAGGCCGTCCGTCTCGCCCGCTTCGAAGACCGGCACGATATGCGGATGGTCGATCGCGGCGGCCACGCGTGACTCGTGCGTGAAGCGCTGCCGGAAGGTGTCGTTGCGCGCCAGCTCCGGTGCGAGCAGCTTCAGGGCGACCGTGCGGTCCAGCCGCAGATCCTTGGCGCGGTACACGACGGCCATGCCGCCGCGCCCGATCTCGCTCTCCACCAGGTAGCCCGCGACCTGCTTCCCCAGCAGGTCGTGCGGCCTTCCGGCGGGCAGGCCGGCCTCGTGCGAGGGGGGCGGGGGAGGCGGCGGAGGAGCCATCGCAGGTCACCGTACCGACCGGGTCGGCGGTCCCGCGGAAGGCCCCGTGGCCGGGCCGGTGTCCGAGACGACGCGGGTCGGTTCGGGGCCGTCGTCCTCGGCCACCCGGGTCGGTTCCGGCCCCGCCGACGCCGCGTACGTACTGAGCTGCTTCCCGTCGCAGTACACCCAGCGCTCGTGCTCCGCGTCGTGCAGCCACACCGCCTCGCCGTCGACGACCACGCCCACCCGCAGCCCCTGGGTGCGGAGCCGGAAGCCCTCGCCGTCCAGGCGGCCGTCCGCCAGCTCCTGCGCGGCACGCCGGTACTGGTGGAGCGCCTCGTCGGCCCTGGCCAGCAGGGGCCCCGGGTCCGCCGTGCGGGCGAGCGGCTGGTGGGCGGCCGGCGGAGCCTGCGGCACGGGGACGAGGAGCCTGCCGTCGATCCACGCGGACCACCCGTTGGCGCACGCGATGAGCCCCCAGTCACCCCGCCGGTCGAGGAGCTGCACGGGCAGCAGGGGATCGAGCGGCGCGGTCGGCCGGGACACGTCGGGAGCCTCCCAGGCGGGCATTCCGTCCGGGGGGACGACATGGGACGGGCGGAACTCCGGAGTCGCCATGGGCCGCCCCTACTTCCGCATGATGGCGGGTTCATGGCGGCGCAGCAGCTTCGCGACCACGTATCCGAAGACCAGCGAAAGCACCACCAGCATCCCCATGTTGAGCAGCCACACCCCGGCGGAGTGCTCGAACAGGGGATCGGACGTCAGCTTCCCTGGGACGATCGCGGCGAGGTCGATGGTTCCCGCCATCGCCCCCAGCGCCCACCGCGACGGCACCAGCCACGCCAGCTGTTCGACCCCGATCACGCCGTGCAGTTTGAGCAGCGCCCCGCAGAACACGACCTGGACGATGGCGAGGAGGACCAGCAACGGCATGGTGACCTCCTCCTTGCGCACCATCGCGGACACCAGGAGACCGAGCATCATCGCGGTGAAGGAGAGCAGGGCGACGGCCACGGTGATCTCCACGAGGGGTGGCAGCAGCACACCCTTGCCGCCCGGCGCGTTGAGATCGACGCCGACCAGACCCACCAGGGTCAGCACGACGGCCTGCAGGACCGTGATGAAACCGAGCACCACGACCTTGGACATCAGGTACGCGGATCTGGACAGCCCGACCGCACGCTCCCGTTGATAGATCACCCGTTCCTTGACCAGCTCCCGCACCGCGTTGGCGGCGCCCGTCAGCACGCCGCCCACACAGAGGATGAGCAGGGCGTTCATCGCTGTTTCCTGCGTCAGTTCACTGCCTGCCAGGGCGCGGGCCATCGCCCCCATCACGAACGGCAGGGCGATCATGATGACGAGGAAGGTCCGGTCGGCGCTCAGGGCGGCGGCGTACCGGCGTACGAGCGTACGCAGTTGACCGCCCCAGTTCCTGGTCTTCGGCGGAGCAGAGACGGTCGCCGCGGCCGGGATCTCCGCCGGCCGCGGCTGGGCCGTCGAGTTCACGATGTACTGGCGGTGGAAGGTGGATTGCTGGTACTGCCCGGCCCAGTCGCGGTCGCGGTCGTTCTCGAAGGCTTCGAACGCCTCCGGCCACTGCTCGAAGCCGAAGAAGGCCAGCGCGTCGTCCGGGGGACCGTAGTAGGCGATGCGCCCGCCCGGCGCGAGGACGAGGAGCCGGTCGCAGACATCCAGGCTCAGCACGCTGTGTGTGACCACGATGACCGTGCGGCCGTCGTCGGCGAGGCCGCGCAGCATATGCATGACGGAACGGTCCATACCGGGGTCGAGGCCCGAGGTCGGCTCGTCGAGGAAGAGCAGCGACGGCTTCGTCAGCAACTCCAGGGCCACGCTCACCCGCTTGCGCTGGCCTCCCGACAGACTGTGGATCGGCTGGTCGGCGCGTTGTTCCAGGCCCAGTTCACCCATGACCTCGGACACCCGGGCCTGTCGTTCCGAAGCGGCGGTGTCCTGCGGGAAGCGGAGCTCGGCGGCGTAACCGAGGGCGCGGCGGACGGTCAGCTGCGCGTGCAGGATGTCGTCCTGCGGTACGAGACCGATGCGCTGGCGCAGCTCGGCGAAGTCGCGGTAGAGGTCACGGCCGTCGTACAGCACCCTGCCCCGGTCGGCGGGGCGCTGCCCCGTCAGTGCGTTGAGCAGGGTGGACTTCCCGGCGCCGCTCGGCCCGACCACCGCGAGCAGGCACTTCTCACCGACCGGGAACGCGACCTCGTCCAGGAGCGTCTTGCGGCCGCGGTCCACCGTGACGGCCAGGTCCTGCACATCGAGCGAGACCTCACCGGTGTCGACGAACTCCTGGAGTTCGTCGCCGACCAGGCAGAACGCCGAGTGGCCGATGCCCACGATGTCCCCGGCCGCGACGGGGGCGTGGTCCACCGGCGTTCCGTTCAGGAAGGTTCCGTTGTGGCTCCCGAGGTCGACGATCTCGTACGTCCCGTCCGCCAGGGCGCGCAGTTCGGCGTGCCGGCGCGAGACGACCAGGTCGTCGATGACCAGGTCGTTGTCGGTGCCGCGGCCGATGCGGACGGTGCGGGCGGGCAGCGGGCGTACGGTGGTCGGCTGCCGGAAGGTGCCCGTCGCGCCCGGCATCGAGACGGCCGACGGCCGTTCCGGCGCGCGGGGGGCGGTTTCCGGAGGCTCGGACCCCACGAGAAGGGCACGCGGCCCGTCGGATGAGTTGCCGAAGCGGATCACACTGCCGGGACCGACGTCCGCCTCATGGATGCGACGGCCCTCGGTGTACGTGCCGTTGGTGCTGTGCTCGTCCTCCAGCAGCCAGTGGTCCGCCTCGGGCCGCAGCACCGCGTGGTGCCAGGAGACCCGGATGTCGTCGATGAAGATGTCGCTCAGCGGGTCGCGGCCGACGTGGTAATCCCGGCCCGGTCTCATCACTGTCGAACCTTGATCGGTTTCCAGGACGAGCTCGGGCGCAGTCGCCGCCACAGGCCGCTGTCCCATGCTCGAAAGTCTAGTCAGGGCACCGCATTTGCGCGCGCCGTCAGGGCCCCGTTTGTACTAGTGCAAACGGACTTCAGTGCTAGTCCGAAGTGGGTTAAGGTGACGTCATGCCTGCTCAGATACCCGCGCCCGTGACGCTGACCGGTCGGCATGTGACCCTCGTGCCGTTGACGATGGACCATGCCGAAGACCTTTTCGCCGCCGGTGGTGGTGACGACGAGGTCTGGCGCTGGCAGGGTGGTCCGACACCGCAGTCGCAGGACGAGCTCGGCATGACGATGCGTGACCTGCTCGACGAGGCGGAGCGGGGTACGTACGTTCCGTACGCCGTCATCCACCGCGCGAGCGGCCGGGCGGTCGGCTGGACCTCGTTCCTCGACATCAGCGCGTCCGACGAACGGCTGGAGATCGGCTGGACCTGGTACGGCCGTGCGTTCTGGCGGTCGCCGGTCAACACCGAGACGAAGCTGCTCCTGATGACGTACGCCTTCGAGGAACTGGGCATGGGGCGCGTTCAGTTGAAGACCGACCACATGAACCACCGCTCGCAGGAGGCCATCGCCCGCCTCGGCGCGCAGCGCGAAGGGGTGCTGCGCCGCCACCGCCGGCGCCACGACGGCACCTGGCGCGACACCGTCTACTTCTCGCTGCTCGCCGAGGACTGGCCCGAGGCGAAGAAGCGCCTGGGCGCCCGGCTCTGACCTGCGGCGGCGGGCACCACATGCCCGCCGCCTCGTTCGTCCGTCACGGGAGAACCCGGCCCTCGGCCCCCTCGGCCGTCCGCAGAAGCCGAAGGAACGACTTCAGGCCGGTGATGATCTCCTGGTTGTCGGTCAGGCGGTTCACCGTGGCCTCGAACTCCCTGGCCAGCGCGGTGATCTTCCGGTCGGCCCCGTCGGCGCGCTGGTACACGGAAGCGCCCAACGCGTCAACGGTCCGCCGGAGTTACTCAGCCTCCGGCTCGCCTGCGCGCACCCATAAATCCGGTTGCCCGCCGCACCGGCCTCCTGCTGTAATCCCGGCATCGCACGTACCGACCCCCCGGAGATGATGATGCGCCGAGCTTCTGTGTCCACCCAGACAGGAATTGACCCCTCTCTCAAGGACCTGAAGCTCAGTGCACACATTGAATCTGGGAATTCTGGCGCACGTCGACGCCGGTAAGACGAGTCTGACCGAGCGGCTGCTGCACGCCGCCGGAGTCATCGACGAAATCGGAAGCGTCGACGACGGAAATACGCAGACCGATTCGCTGGCCCTGGAACGACAGCGCGGCATCACGATCAAATCCGCCGTCGTCTCCTTCGTCGTCGACGACACTGCGGTCAACCTGATCGACACACCGGGCCACCCCGATTTCATCGCCGAGGTGGAACGGGTCCTTGGCGTGCTCGACGGGGCCGTACTCGTCATCTCCGCCGTGGAAGGCGTCCAGGCCCAGACCCGCGTCCTCATGCGGACCCTGCGGCGGCTGCGCATCCCCACCCTGATCTTCGTCAACAAGATCGACCGGGGCGGGGCGCAGTACGAAACCCTCCTGGAAAGCATCGCCGAGCGGCTGTCCCCGGACGTCGTCGCCCTGGGCAGCACGGAGGGGCTGGGAACCCGCGACGCCCGCAGTACGCCCTTCACGGCAGCCGACGCCGCCTTCACCACCGATCTGGTCGACCTGTTGACCGGTCGTGACGACGACCTGCTCGCCGCGTACGTCGACGCCCCGGCGACCGTCTCCTACCACAGGCTCCGCGACGCACTGGCCGCACAGACCGGACGGGCGCTCGTCCACCCGGTGTTCTTCGGCTCCGCGGCCACCGGCGCCGGTGTCGCCGAACTGATCGCCGGCATCACCGAGTTGCTGCCCACGGCCCACGGGGACGCGCAGGCCCCCGCCTCGGGCACCGTGTTCAAGATCGACCGCGGCCCGGCGGGGGAGAAAGCCGCGTACGTGCGCATGGTCTCGGGAACGGTGCGCACGCGTGACGTGCTCCGATTCCGTGGCGCGGACGGCCGGGAGAAGGAGGGCAAGGTCTCCGCGATCAGTGTCTTCGACAGCGGCGCCGAGGTCCGCAGCACCTCGGTCGGCGCCGGCCGCATCGGCACGATCCACGGACTCGGCGACATCCGCATCGGCGACACGATCGGCGAAGCGGCCGCGGAGCCGGTGCACCACCACTTCGCTCCGCCGACCCTGGAGACCGTCGTCGTCCCCGGTCGTGGCACCGATCGAGGCGCGCTGCATCTTGCGCTCGGCAGGCTCGCCGAACAGGACCCGCTGATCGATCTGCGGCAGGACGACATCAGGCAGGAAGTGTCCGTGTCGCTCTACGGCGAGGTGCAGAAGGAGGTCATCCAGGCCACCCTGGCGGACGACTTCGGTGTCGACGTCACCTTCCGCGAGACCACGACCATCTGTCTGGAACGGCCCCTCGGTTCCGGCGCGGCGTTCGAAATCATCGACAAGGACCCCAATCCCTTCCTCGCCACCGTCGGACTCCGGGTGGACCCCGCACCGATCGGCAGCGGAGTGGAGTTCCGGCGCGAGGTGGAACTCGGTTCCATGCCCTACTCCTTCATGCGGGCCGTGGAGGAAACCGTACTGACCACACTGGATCAGGGAATTCACGGCTGGCGGGTCACCGACTGCACCGTCACCATGACGCATTCCGGCTACTGGCCGCGGCAGAGCCATTCCCACGCGGTATTCGACAAGACCATGTCGAGCACCGCAGGTGATTTCCGCAATCTCACACCGCTCGTGCTGATGAGCGCACTACGAAAGGCGGGCACCACGGTGTACGAGCCGATGCACCACTTCCGTATCGAGCTGCCCTCCGACACCTTCGGCCCCCTGGTGCCCGTGCTCGCCAGGCTGCGCGCCGTACCGGGCACGCCCGAAGTGCGGGGCGCGACCTGCGTCCTGGAAGGGGAGATCCCGGCGGCCCGGGTGCACGAGCTTCAGCAGCTGCTGCCCGAACTGACACGCGGTGAGGGAGTGCTGGAGTCCGTGTTCGCGCAGTACCGCCCGGTCGTCGGCTCCGCCCCGGAGCGACCGCGTACGGACAACGACCCGCTGCACCGCAAGGAGTACCTGCTGCGCACGCTGCGCCGGGTGGCCGCCGGGGCCTGACGACCCGGGGCGTGCCCGCCGGGCACGCCCCGATCCGCCTGCGTCGTCCGCTACTTCAGATAGGGTCCCGCGGTCCCGATCTTCCCCGGGGCGGCGTTCTTCCCGCCGAGGTCGAGGACGTACACCCGGAGATTTCCCTTGCCGGGGGCAGGCACCGCGAGCGTGCCGCCCGTCACCACCTGCGTGTCCCCGGTGACGGCGTCCTTGTAGGTGCCGTTCGGGATGCCCGTGTACGTGGCACCGCCGCTGACCGTCACCAGGGCGAAGCTGTCGGTGCCGCTCGCCGCGTCGGTGTACCGGCGCTTGTACGCCATCGAGCCGGTGATTCCCTCCGTGGAGTACTGGCCCATCTGGAGCGCGGGCACCGCGCGTCGGATCTCGTTGAGCCGTTGCACGTGCCTGGCCAGCGGCTTGTCGAGCGTGGTGGCGACGGCTCCGGTGGCCGAGGTGACCTTGCTGAAGTCCGACACCTCCACGCTGCCCGCGAGATGGTCCCCGAAGTAGGCCCGACCGGTGGTTGCCAGCGGGCACGTCGGGCCGCAGTCGATCTTCTTTCCGGCCTGGAACTCGATCTCCGAGCCGTAGTACAGCGTGGGGATGCCGCGGAACGTCCACATCAGGGACATGTTCTCCGCCCAGGCGTCCGTGCCGCCCGCGTAGCGCTCGCTGCTCTTGTTGGGACCGTAGTCGTGGCTGTCGACATAGACGACGTTGTACGTGGCGTCGTTGTAACTGTCGTCGGAGTCCTTGCCGTTGTTGTACGCGTTGTTCGCGTCACCGAAGTTCATGTGCATCCGCATGTCGATGACGTTCATCCCGGAGAACCTGCTGTGGTCCGGTGCGTGATACGTGTTGCCGTTCAGGAAGGCGTTGTTCGAGACGGGCTGCGAGCCCGTGCCCTGCTGCTGCTCGTAGTCGTACATCTCCAGCGCGGCCTTCTCGTCGTCCGCGCTGTACTCCTTGCGTTCCTTCCAGGTGTAGAACTGGGCGGAGTGATTGACCGAGCCGCGGTTCCACTTGTCGTTGACGAACGCGGCCACCTCGCCGAACACGAAGAAGTTCTTCGCGGCCTCGGCGCCGAACCGGGAGGTGACGCGCTCCTGGATCGCGGGCAGGAAGCGCCGGTTCCACGTGGTGCGCGGGATGTGTACGGCCGTATCGACGCGGAAGCCGTCGACCCCCATGTCGATGTACTTGTTGTACGCGCCGATCAGATGGTTCTGGACGGGAGTGCTCTCGGTGTTGAAGTCGGCGAGATCGTCGTGGAGCCAGCAGCTGCGGGAGTCCTCGCCCTCCCAGTTCCCGATCCAGCAGTTGTGGTAGTACGCCTTGGGGAACATGCCCGAAGTGGGGTTCGGCCACTGACAGTTGTAGATGCGGTAGCCCTCGGGCGAGGTGTACTGGGTGGGCTTGCCCCAGTCGACGCAGGTGTTGCCCGCCGGCTCCGCCGTGGACCACAGGTCGCCGTTGTAGTACGACTTCCCGGACTTGGTCTCGACGGTGAGACCGTCGTACTCGAAGCCCTCGTTCTTCTCGTCGTAGTGCCAGCTCCACTGGGTGTCCCGCACTCCGTAGACCGTCGGAGTGAACAGGCCCTTGGCGCCCCAGCGCGAGGAGTGGTTGTAGACGACGTCCTGGTAGATCTTCATGCCCTTGGCGTGGGCGGCGTTGATGAGGTCCTGGTACGAGGCACCGGCCGACTCCAGCCGGGAGTCGACCTCGTAGAAGTCGTAGCCGTGGTAGCCGTGGTAGTCGTAGTCGGACCGGTTGAGCACCACCGGGGTGATCCAGACGGCCGACATGCCGAGGCCCTTGATGTAGTCGAGCTTGTCGACGAGGCCCTTGAAGTCACCGCGGAACATCGGGTCGTTGTTGGCCGCGTTGCCCGACTTCGTGTGCTGGCTCCCGCCCCGGTTGTTGGCGCTGTCCCCGTCGTTGAAGCGGGCGGTGAGCACAAAGTAGACCGGGTCTTTGCGGGGGTCGGTGCCCAGCGGTGTGCCGGAGGCCGGCGCCGTGGGCTTCTCGCCCGTGGTCGCGGTGGCAGGTTCCGAGGCGGCCGATACGTTCCCCGCCGCGTCGACGGCCCTGACGGTGTAGGTGTAGGCGGTCCGTTCCTCCAGGCCGGTGTCCGAGTGGACGGTGGAGCCGACGTCGGTGACCACGGCACCCTTCGTGCCGCCGGTCCTTGTCACCTGGTACTTCGTCACCGCGCGGTCGTCGGTGGAAGGGTCCCAGGACAGCACGACCGATATTCCGTCGGCGTCGGCCGTCACCTTCGAGGGGGCGGTCGGCGCCTCGGTGTCGGGTACCTCGGCGGCGCACGGGTCCTTGGCGCCGGCTGTGACCAGCCGGTCCTTCACCGTGGTCAGTCCCGAGGAAATCGTGTAGTTGCCGCCGTTGTTGTTGTCCCACACACCGTTGCCGTTGTTGAAGGCGGCCTGCATCCCGGTGGCCGCCCCGAGGTCGACCGAGCGCTTCACCCAGCCGGTGCAGGCAGCCTCCATGCCCACGCCGGGGACGGCGGTCCAGGCGCCGCCCGCGGGCTGGTAGTGCAGGTTGGTGGTGGTCCAGCCGACGGTGGCCGTCGAGTAGTAGACGGAGGCGGTGTTCCCCTCACCCGGTCCTGGGGTGGGATCCGGGTCCGGGTCCGTGCCCGCGCACGGGTCGCTGTGGGCGACCACGCCGTCCTTCACCGTGATGTTCCCGGTGCCCAGCGCGTAGTTCCTGCCGCCGTTGTTGTCCCAGACCCCGGAGCCGTTGTTGAAGGTCGCGGCCAGGCCCGCCGCGCTGCCCAGTGGGACGGTCTGCTTCACCCAGTCGGTGCACGCCGCTTCCATCCGTACCCCGGGCACGGTGGTCCAGGACCCGCCGTCCGGTGCGTAATGAAGGTTGTACGCCGTCCAGTTCTTGGTCCCGGTGTAGTAGAAGACGGTTGCCGTGGACTCCGCGGCGGCGACGGGCACGGGGGACGCGGGGTCCACGGCCTGCGGCAGCGCCGTGAGGAGCCCCAGCAGCCCGGCGGCTGCCACGGCTGCTGCGAGGGGGCGTCTCAGCAGCCGGTGAGGGGTGCGTTTCATTGATGTCTCCAGGGGAGTGCCGCGGGCGGGTCGACCGCGGCTGCCGACAGCGCGGCTGCTCCGTGAGCAGCTGCGGGTGTCCCGCCGGAGAACCCTGACGCGCCTCGGGGTCCGGGCGAGCAATGCGTCCCGACAGCAAGTGCTGTCAGAATGTTGCTGCAATCTTTTGCAGTCAGGAAGTTACCCGTGCATGACAGCTGCGTAAAGGGTCTGCGTAAGGGGTTGTGACGCCGCGACGGCACGGTGCGCGGTGACCCGTCCAGGAATGACGGAATGCCGGTGCGCGTTGCGGTGTTCATGACCTTCTTTGTTGACGTGACCGTGCGTGGCTACGAACTCGATACCCAGGGACATCTGAACCAGGCCGTCTATCTCCAGTACGCGGAGCACGCGCGGTGGGAGCTGCTGCGGGCCGCCGGTCTGCCGCAGGAGAAGCTGCTGGCCACCGGCGTGGGCCCGGTGGCGCTGGAAGTGACGGTGAAGTACGCCAAAGAGCTGCGCGGCGGAGACAAGGTCCGGGTGACCTGCGCGTTCGTGTACGGGACCGGCAAGACCTTCCGGATCACGCAGCAGATCCTCAAGGAGGACGGCACGGTCGCCGCGGAGATCACCGGCGTGGGAGGCATGCTCGATCTCACCGCCCGCAGGCTGATCGCGGACCCGGGGGGCCACCTCGCGTCGCTGGCCGAGAATCCGGAACTGCTCGGCGCCTGAGGCAGCGGGCCCGGGGCCGTCCGTCCGGTCAGTGAATCGGTTCGCCCGCCGCCAAACGTTCCGTCACCTTCCGGAGCCGGGCGGACCTGACGGCCGGAGTCCGTGCGGTCGCGAGACGCAGGAACACCAGGTACCGGGCCGACCTGCCGAGCTGCTCGAAGTGGCGGGCGGCCTCCGTGTTGCCGGCCAGCGCCGCTTCGAGGTCGGCGGGCACGATGGCCTCACTCTGCGAGGGGTACGCCGCGGCCCACCGTCCGTCCGCCCGGGCTGCCCGCACCTCGGCGAGGCCCGGCTCGCGCATCCGTCCGGCCGCCGTCAGGGCCTCGACCTTGCGGACGTTGACCAGGGACCACGTGCTTCTGGGCCGACGGGGCGTGATCTTCTGGAGGTAGTACGTCTCGTCGCAGGACCTTCGCTGTCCGTCGATCCAGCCGTAGCAGATCACGGTCTCGACCACCTCGGCCGCAGTGACCGACGCGATGCCCGATGCCTTCTTCGCGAGTTTGATCCACAGCGCGGCCCGCGTTCCGTGGTGGGCGTCGAGCCAGGACTCCAGCTCGGCGGCCCGCTCGAAGAACAGCGTCTCGGGGGCTTCCGTCGCCGTCGCTTCCGTCTGCACTGCCGCCTCCTGGGAGCCTGGGTTTCGCCGTCATAGACACGGTAGGAGCCCATTAGGCCGGCTCCTGTCCTGATGGGCGCCCCCGTGCGTCGGCCCTATGTGCTCGGCAGCCCCGAACCGAACCAGTCCGTGCCGTCCTCGACGCCGGACAGGGTGAAGAAGTATTCGCCGTCCGTGGTGCTGGTGAAGTCCGCGAACCGCTCTCCCTCCAGGCGCTTCTGCACCGCGGCGAACTGCCGGGTGATGTCCTGCTGGTAGCAGCAGTCCGGCAGTCCCGGATCGAGCGTGCCGTCCGGCGCGAGGCCGCGGTCGACGTTGTAACTGCGGCGCAGGATCTGCGAGTCGGAGGTCGCCGGGGTGCGCGGATTCGCCAGCCGGATGTGGGAGCCGAGCGGAATCAGCCGGCAATCCGGGTCCGTCTCGTAGGCGGGCAGGTCCGATTCCTTCCTGCCGGTCAGGGGAGCGCCGGTGGCCTTGTTGCGGCCGGGGCGCCCGCGCGCCGGGAGGATTGAGGAAACCGTCGACCCGCCACCATGTGCTCACCATCCGGTGCGTCTCGCGCGCGAGGTCCCGGATCACATGCAGCACGGCATCGGGATGCGGTGCTGCAGATCTGCACGGACAGGTCTCCGTGACAGGCCGCCTCGTCGAGCTCGTCGTCCTGGACGCCGGCATCGGGACCAGGCCTGCCGGAGTGAGACCGGCAGTGAGGGCCCTCGTCCGCCGGGTCGGTCCGGCGCCGAGGAGCGGCAGTTCACATGTGTGTTCCAGGTCCGCTCGGCCTATCGGTCCTGCCGTTCCAGATGATCACCCTCTGATCGGCTGATTGCGGAGTGTGGGTGACATGTTTCTCACGGTGACGGGGGACACATCGGAGGTCTGTTCCCGGCCCCGGAGCGGGCACCCCCTGAATTCCCTGACCGGTCCTTGGGAGAACCTCGGTGGAGAACACGGAAACTGTGCGCAGGACGGTGGGTCGGCACCGGCGTGGCGGATGCGGTCGACACCGAACTGGCGGACCTGTCGGTGACTCCCAGCGTCGCCCTGTCCGGCTGGCCCGCCCTGGGACGGCCCCGTTCCACCACCGATTCCCCCACTTCCATCGCAAGGAGAACGCATGCGCCTGCGCACCCGCTTGGCACCAGCCGCTCTACTGCTGCTCGTTCCGCTGATCGGCTCCACCCCGGCCACGGCCGACACCGGGCGCGGCGCCGTTTCGGTGCGCCAGTCCGACCGGGCGGTCATCGGCCAGTACATCGTCACGCTCGCCCCCGAACTGTCGCCGGACACCGTCCTGCAGAGGTTCGGCCTCCGCCCGCTGTTCAGCTACCGGAACGTCCTGAACGGCTTCGCGGCCGTTCTCGGTCCCGCCCAGCTGTCCGCGGTACGCGCCTTCCCGGGCGTCGAGTCCGTCGAGGAGAACGGCCAGGTCGCCAACGACCCGCTGCCGGCCGACTCCCGTGCGGTGGCCGTAAGTTGGGGTCAGGACCGGATCGACCAGCGCGACCTGCCACTCGATGGTCAGTACATCGCGGCCGGCACAGGCACGGGAGTGACGTCCTACATCGTCGACACCGGGATCGACTCCCGGCACCGTGAGTTCGGCGGGCGCGTGACCCTCGGGCTCGACGCCGTCGGCGACGGACGTCAGGGCCAGGACTGCAACGGGCACGGCACCCATGTGGCCGGCACGGTCGGCGGTGCGACGGTCGGCGTCGCCCCCTCCACCTCGCTCGTCACGGTGCGGGTGCTCGACTGCCGGGGCGAGGGGACGTGGGCCGCGATCCTCGCCGGGTTCGACTGGATCGCCAGGAACGCCCAGCAGCCCGCCGTGGTCAACGCCTCGCTCGGCGGTCCCTCGTCGGATGCCGTGGACCAGGCGGTCGGCGCCCTCTGGGACCGGGGCGTCCTGCCTGTCGTCGCCGCAGGCAACGACAGCAAGGACGCCTGTGAGGTCTCCCCGGCCGGCGCGGACCGTGTGGTCACCGTGGCGGCCTCGGACGCCACGGACCGGCAGACGGGCTTCAGTAACTGGGGCGAGTGCGTCGAGCTGTACGCCCCGGGCACGGCCATCGTCTCCGCCGCTCTCTACGGCGGCTACCGGCGGCTCGACGGGACCTCCATGGCAAGCCCGCACGTGGCCGGGGTGGCCGCCCTGTACAGGGAGAAGAACCCGGACGCGTCACCGCTGGAGATCGCCGCCTGGCTCGACGAGCAGTCCACCGATGGCGTGCTGTCCAATCTGGGCCCGGGCTCGCCCGACCGGCTCCTGTACACCGCGGGCCTCTGACCGGAACGCACCGGCCGGGCCCGCGCAGCCGAACGCGCGGCCCGGCCTCGTGGCACAGTGGAAATATGGACGATTTGAACGCCCTTGCCGTCGAGCACCTGGCCCTGGCCCGTACCTCCGCGCACGGCCGCAGCGCCCACCTCCTGCTGCACGAGGACACCCTGCGGCAGACGGTCATCGCCCTCACGGGCGGGTCGGCCCTCGACGAACACAACGCCCCGCCCGCCGCGTCCCTCCAGGTGCTCCGCGGCGCCGTGCGCCTCACCGCGGCCTCGGGCGACGTGGAGCTCGCCGTCGGAGCCCTGCACCCGATCCCCCAGGAACGGCACGGGCTGCTCGCCCTGGAGGACGCGGTGGTGCTGCTGACCGCGGTGAACGACTGACCCCGCCGACCGCGCTGAACGACTGATCCCGCCGGGCGACGGAGTCCCTATCGGCCGAACGGGCCGGGGGAGGTGCGGTACCCGGCGACCACGGGCAGCGTCTCGCGAAGTGCGCGAGCACTGTCGTTCGACGCATTGCCCAGGGGTTGCCCGTGCCAGTTCCTGTCCGGGTTGGAGAACTGCCCGACCCTGGTGCAGTCACCGCACGAGGACCCGTACGCCATGATCGTGTAGTACTCGTGGTCCGGGGTGATCCAGCCCGTGTTGTACGGCCGGTCCTCGCTCACCTGCATCCCGCCGTCCGGGTCAGTGGCTAATGTCGTACGGTCGTGGGCGAGGCCCAGGTTGTGCCCGATCTCGTGACTGACCGAGTCGAGCGCGATTCCCTGGACATCGGCGACCGCATAGGCGAATTCGCTGGAGGACTCGCCGAGCGTGGCCGTGTAGTCCGCGATGCCACCGCCCTTTTCCCGCCGGTTCACCATGACGGCGACGAGATCGGCCGCGAACCATTCACGCAGCTGGTGGGCGGGCCCGCCCAGCGTCGGATCGTCCTTGTCCTTGAGCCGTTGGTGCGCCGCGGCGAAGTCCTCCGAGCCGTCGTAGTCCGTCGCCGTGTAGGCGTGCGTGATCCGGATCGAGCCGCACACTCCGCTCTGTTTGAGCGAGCGGTTCATCCGGGTGGCGATCTGCTGCGCGGACGCGGACACTCGATGGCGCCCGCCGACCTCGGCGGCGGCCTTGGGCGTGTAGGCCACCATCACGTCGACGACGGGGCAGCCGGCGCGGGCAGGGGCGGGCGCGGGGGCTGCGGACTCCCGGTCCGCCGGGGGGCTGTAGGGGGATATGGCGCAGAGCGAGGCTCCGACGGTCGCGGCCAGCGCGATCCTCAGGGCGGTCGAGAGCATGCGGGGGTCCCTTCTCGGCACGACGGGAGGGGATGGCATCGATGCGCGGTGATCACGCCGGGTTGTTCATGTCTAACAGGTGGTGAGGGGATGTGCTTGCGCGCGGGTGTGGAACGCGCGAAATTCACCCTGACTGCGGATCGGGCCGTGCGGCATCCTTCACCCTGACCAATTGCCCTTCAACCGCCCGCCACCGTATCCGAGTTGACGCTCCGTCGATCTCCGGGCGTGCAGCGGGGCGCGCGACACAGCGCCCCGCTGCGCACGCCGCGGGGCTCAGGGGGTGTCGGGTGGTGGGCCGGAGCTCTCAGGGGAAGTGCCCGGCCATGAACCTGGCTCTTCGGTAGAGCCGTCGCCCCTTGGTCGTCAGGGACTCGTGCGGTGACGCGACCGGGGCGCCCACGCCATGGAGCCAGCGGTCGAATTCCGCCGGCCCGGTGTCGGAGCGGACCATCAGACGGGAGATCCGCCACGGATCGTCGGCCGTGGAACTGAACGCGTCACCGGCTGCCGCGGCCGAGCTCCAGCCGGCCTCCCGCACCAAGCGGCGCACCGTGGCGCTGTGGTAGCCGTGCGGGTAGGCGAAGGAACTCACCGGGTGGCTGAGCGCGTCCTCCAGGCGCCGCTTGCTGTCGTTCACTTCATGGCGCGCCCGGGCTGCGGGCAGGATGTCCAGCTGCGCATGCGTACGGCTGTGGCCGCCGATCTCGATGTCGAGGGCGTCCAGGGTGGTGATCTGGCGCCAGTTCAGCATGGCGGCGGGCGGCAGCAGGCTGCCCTCGGGGCCGGCGCCGGGGGCGTGCACGGCGCCGGTGGTGATGTAGAGCGTCGCGGGGAGCCCCCGCTCGGCGAGCACGGGGGCGACGGTCCAGTAGAAGTCGGCGAACCCGTCGTCGAACGTCAGCACCACGGACCGCTCGGGAAGCGGCTTGCAGCCCCGCAGTGCGGCCACCAGCTGCCGCAGTGGCACGACCGAGAGCCCGGCGTCGGAGATCCTGTCGAGCTGCTCGGTGAAGGTGCGCGGGGTCACAGAGAACGGGGCGATCCACGGCGCGGGTTCACGGGCCACCGAATGGTAGGCGAAGACGGGCACGGCGCTCATGATCAGTCCTTCTCGGTACCCGGAGCTCGGGATCTCCGGGCCGCCAGGCGGCGGCCGAGGTGGAAACCACCTGCCTCGGAGGGGCGGCGTCGACCGGTGCTGGGCACTGACCTGCGGGGTCTCCTTCGAATCCGCAGGTGCCGGCTCGACCCGAGCGGGTGTCGATGCGGTCGCACCAACGCCAACACGACTCCGTCCGGTGCGACCCCACCGGTTCCACCGGGTGAGCGGAACTCACCGGGCGCTTCCTGGTCGGGGCCGACGAAGTGGGCGGGTGTGTACAGCGAATCGCGGGCGGCAGGGCAAGGACAGGCCGTGGGCGTGCGCCGGGCTGTGCCGGTCACCGCGTGCCCGCACCAGGAGGCGTCCTGGGGGCTGCGTGGTGGGCCGGGACCGCCGGACTGACAAGGCGCCGGACCGGAGGCGGACCGGTCGCCCGCTGTTCGGGCCGTCGGGACGGAGAACTGCCCCGTTCCGACGGCGGGACGGAAGCCATAGGCGTGCTGCCTAACGGGAAGTGACGGGCGCGGCCACGGCCTTACGGGGCCGTGTAGGCCCGTGGGCGAGGGGGCGGCGGTGGGGCCGCCCATACGGACGGCGTACCCCGTGCCAATACCCCCTGGAACCGAAAGTGGAGAGCGGCCATCGAGGCTGCGGGGCGAGGGGAGCATCTCCGCTCGCCGGGCCTTCGGGGCGCTGAGCGCCGGGCCGGTCTCGGACGCCTGGGGCGTCGACCACCACAACTGGCGAATGAACCGTGCGTACGATGACCGGAATCCGGTCCGCAACGCACACGATGCCAGGTCTTCATCGTCGACCCGGCGCGACGTCAGGTCAAGGGGATTCATTCACTATTAACGCGTTTTACTCTGATTTCGTGTCGGGAAGTACGCCACGGCTGCCCTCGGCGATCCTCTTCGTGATCTCCGCGGGCCCGGCAGGGCGGCCGTAGTACCAGCCCTGGGCCCAGTCGCAGCCCATGGTGCGGAGCCGCTCCGCGTCCGCCGCGGCTTCGACGCCCTCGGCCGTCACGGTCAGTCCGAGCGTGTGCGCCAGCGAGATCAGGCCGCGGATGATCCGCCAGCCCACGTGGTCGCTGTCCGAGCCGGGGTGCAGGTCCGTGACGAAGGAGCCGGCCAGTTTGAGTCCCGACACGGGCAGGTCCCGCAGATAGGCGAGGTTCGACCAACCGGTGCCGAAATCGTCGACGGTGAGCGAGACGCCCATGTCGACCAGGTTGTCCAACGCCTGCAACGCCGGGTCCCTGGGGCCGAGCAGCACACTTTCGGTGATCTCCAGCTGGAGCCGGCCGGGGTCGAGACCGGTGAGCCGCAAGGCGCGGTCGACATCCGGGACGAGCGCGGAGTTCCGGGCCTGCCGTACGGCCAGATTGACATTCATCCGCGGCGCCGCGGGGCCGAACTGCTCCGCCCACCGCGCGGCCTGTTCACACGCCTGCGTCAGGACCCAGCGCCCCAGCGGGATGATCAGCCCGCTCTCCTCGGCGGTCGTGATGAACTCGTCGGGACCCAGTACCCCCAGCTCCGGATGGCGCCAGCGCACCAGTGCCTCGACGGCGACCATCGAGTCGTCGGCGAGCGCGCACAGTGGCTGGTAGTCGATGAAGAACTCACCGCGGTCCAGAGCCAGCGGAATCCGTACCGACATCGCGTACTGGCTCAGCGCGACCGCGTTGCGCCGCGGGTCGAAGAACGTCCACCGGTCGCGCCCCTCCTTCTTGGCCCGGTACAGCGTGAGGTCCGCCGCGCGCATCGCAGCCCCGGGGCTGGTGGCGGACACGGCCTGCTCCACGACGCCGACACTGGCCCGGACCGACAGCTTCTGGCTGTCGATCAGGAACGGAGCGGTGAGGGCGGCCAGCACCGTCTGGGCCACGGCAGCCGCTTCCTGCCGGCCGTGGGACTTCTCCACCAGAACGATGAACTCGTCGCCGCCCAGGCGCGCCACCAGGTGGCCCAGCGGGGCCACGGCGACCTGCAGCCGTTGCGCCACGGCGCTCAGCAGCCGGTCCCCGGTCTCGTGACCGAGGCTGTCGTTGATGCTCTTGAAGCCGTCGAGGTCCACCGAGCAGAGACAGAACCGGCCGGTTGGTTCCGGCGCGGCGAAGAGCTGCTCCAGACGTTCGAAGAACGTCCTGCGGTTCGGCAGCCCGGTCAGCGGATCGTGCGTGGCCTGGAAGTGCAGCCGCTCCTGGAGGCGGTGGCGGTCGGTGATGTCCTCCAGCATCGCCACCTGGTAGCGCGGGCGCTCGTCCTCGCCCCGGATCAGAGACACGACCAGATGGGTCCAGACCACCTCGCCGTCCTGGCGGTAGTACGGCTTGTCGCACTGGAAGCTGTCCAGTTCGCCGTCGACGAGCCGCCGGTACGACTCCCACACTCCGGGGCCGTCCGCGGGGTGGACCAGCATGTCGACGCTGAACCTGCGGATGTCCTCGGCCCGTGCGCCGAACATATCCTGGAGTGCGGTGTTCACCGCCAGGATGTTGCCGTCCAGGTCGCCGATCCCGATGCCGATCGCGGCGTTCTCGAACATGGCCCGGAATCGGGCCTCGGAGGCGTACAGAGCTTTCTCGACGCCCCCGCGTGCCAGTTCGGACGCCCGGCGTACCGCCTCCTGATCGTGCAGCGTACGGTCGCGCAGCGCCGCCGCCCAGCCGGCCGCGAAGGCGCCGGTGAGGGCGGGGCCGCGGTCGTCGTCGGCCGGCCAGTCCTGCAGCAGTTCGACGGCGCGCGCCATCATCTGCGGATCGGTGAACTGGTGCTGCACCAGCAGGGAGCCGGCCCGTGCGGCCATGGAGGCGTCGAACGGGTCGTCACGGTGAGCGCGCATCAGCAGCTCGGTCGTCCCGGCCACCAGATGGCTCAGCGGACCGGGGAGCACGGCGGTCCCGTGCCCCTCGCGCAGGAGGTGGGCCCAGGCAGCGGCGAAGCGGGCGGAGGACTCGTCGCCGGGAGCGCATTCGGCGGAGTCCATGGATTCCCTGCCGCGCCCGGACGACGGAGCGCTCATGGCAGGAGCCCCACTCCGGCCAGCCCCGTCATCCTCTCCGGGTGAGGTCCAACGGACGCCGGGTCCAGCGGTTTCCACTCGGAGAGGTAGACGAGGCCGGGATCCTCCAGCTCGAATCCGTCGAAGATCGCGGCGATGCCGCTCCTGGAACGCATGGTCAGCGGCATCGTCGACTGCTTGTAGAGATCCTGGTGCTCCTTCGCCCGGTCCGGCCGGCCCTCGTTCGACGCATGCGAGAGCACGAGTGCGCTGCCGGCCGGCAGCGCGTCCCGCAGGACCCGGACGATCCCGGCCGGGTCCTCCTCGTCCGTCACGAAGTGGAGCACGGCTACGAGCAGGACCCCCACCGGTTCTCCGGCACTCAGCAACTCGGCCACAGGGGGCTCGGCCAGCAGCCGCTCCGGGTTGCGCATGTCCGCGCGCACCACCTCGCACTGCGGGTCGTCCCGCAGGATGAGTCTGCTGTGTTCGACGGCCACGGGGTCGATGTCGACGTAGACGACCCTGGCCTCCGGGCGGATCTCCCGTGCGGCCTCGTGCACCGTTCCGAACGTCGGAATTCCCGATCCGATGTCGAGGAACCGGGTGATGCCCTCACGGGCGAGGAACTGCACGGCCCGCTGGAGAAAGGCCCGGTTGCTGCGCATGATGAGCGGAAGGTCCGGCCACATCTCGATGGCCTTGCGGGCCATCTCGCGGTCCACGGCGAAGTTGTGGGAACCGCCCAGGTAACAGTCGTAGACACGTGCCACATTGGGCCGTTCGAAGTCCGTTCCCTCCAGCACCCATTCCTCGTGCGACATGAACGTACCCCTTACCGGAAGGCAGCAGTTCCGGGCCTCCAGAACGAGCCTCCAACGATCGCCCGCCGACCGCAACCTCATGCACGGAGCGTGGCCGGCCGTGCGCCGGACGCGCGGACCGTGCGGAGAACCCCCCGGCACCCGACAATGAGAGAAGGTCAAGGGGGTCGGACATGTCAGGTCGCATCGAGGACTACGCCCTCATCGGCGATCTCAGCACAGCGGCGCTCGTCGGCAGGGACGGTTCGGTCGACTGGTTCTGCGCACCGCGGTTCGACTCACCCGCCTGCTTCGCCGCGCTGCTCGGCGACGAGGACCACGGGCGGTGGCGGATGGCCCCGGTGGGCGCCGGACAGTGCACCGAGCGGCGCTACCGCGGCGACACGCTCGTCCTGGAGACGCTGTGGGAAACCGGCAGCGGCGCCGTCAGGGTCACCGATTTCATGCCCCACCGCGACGGCGTTCCCCGGCTGATGCGGATCGTCGAAGGAGTCCGCGGCACCGTCGAGATGCGCGGCGAACTCTGTCTGCGCTTCAACTACGGCCGGATCGTCCCCTGGGTGCGCCGCACGGCCCGCCACCGGGTGGCCGTCGCGGGCCCCGACTCGGCATGGCTGCGTGTCCCGCCCGGGGTGCACACCTACGGGCGGTCCACCGTCACCTGCTCCGACTTCACCGTCCGGGCGGGCGAGCGCGTCCCGTTCGTTCTCACCTGGCAGCCCTCGCACCTGCCGAACGGCTCGCGCACCGATGCGGAGCGGGCGCTGGGCGAGACCCTCGGGGAGTGGGAGCGGTGGGCGGCGGGCTGCCGTTACGAGGGGGAGTGGCGGGACCCCGTCATGCGCTCCTTGATCACGCTGAAGGCCCTGGCCTATGCCCCGACCGGCGGAATCGTCGCGGCGGTCACCTCGTCCCTGCCGGAGATCGCTGGAGGCGTACGCAACTGGGACTACCGGTTCTGCTGGTTGCGCGACTCCAGCATGACATTGTCCGCGCTGCTGCGCGGCGGCTTCCGTGACGAGGCCGCCGCCTGGCGGCGATGGCTCGTGCGGGCCGCGGCCGGGGATCCGGGGGATCTGCAGAGTCTGTACGGGGTGGGCGGCGAGCGCCGACTGCCGGAGACCGTCGCCGACTGGCTGCCGGGCTACGAGGAATCGGCACCCGTGCGATTCGGTAACGCGGCCGTCGAGCAGTTCCAGCTCGATGTGTACGGCGAGGTCATCGACACCCTGTATCTGGCGCTGCGCGCGGGCATTCCGATGGAACGTCATGTGTGGGGCCTGGTCCGCAGTCTGATGTCCTACCTGGAGGCGCACTGGAGCGACCCCGACGAAGGTCTCTGGGAGGGCAGAGGTGCACGCCGGCACTGGGTGCACTCCAAGGTGATGGTGTGGGTGGCCGCCGACCGTGCCGTACGGATCGCCGAGGCAACCGGGCTCCCGGCGCCCGTCGACCGCTGGCGTGCGCTGCGCGACACCGTCCATGCCGATGTCTGCGCGCGTGGCTACGACCCCGGGCGGGGCATTTTCGTCCAGCACTACGACGGGCACGAGGTGGACGCCGCGACGCTGTTCGTCGTCAAGACGGGCTTCCTGCCGCCGTGGGACCCCCGGGTGGTGCGTACCGTGGCGGCGGTCCGCGACGAACTGGACCAGGGCGGGTTCGTCCGCCGCTATGTGCCGGACGTTGCGACCGACGGGCTGCCAGGCCCCGAAGGGGCGTTCCTCGCCTGCTCGTTCTGGCTGGCAGACGCGCTCGCGGCCACCGGACGCCCCGCCGAGGCCCGGGAACTCTTCGGCCGTGCGGTCGCGGCCGGCAACGACCTCGGCCTGCTCTCCGAGGAGTGGGACCCGGAAACTGCGCGCCAACTCGGCAACACACCACAGGCGTTCACTCACGTCGCCCTGGTCAACACCGCGTTCACCCTTGCGGAGTCCGCTCGTTGAGTCCTGCCCCGCACGGGCCGTCCCCCGAGGGGTGTGGCGGTAACCGGCTGGGCAGGTACAGCTGTGCGAGCCCGGCGAGGGCCGGGGAACCGGTGCAGAGGGGCGAATGACGTGACGGAACAGAGCGCGTGGCGATTTTCCGACGACCGGGGGCAGGTGTCGACGGCCGCGCGCCGTCCGGCCCGGATACTCGCGTACATCCAGGCCGGAGCAACGCTGTGGGACTACGGCATACGGCCCGAGGGGATCTTCGGCTCCGGTCACGACGGTCCCGCACCCGACCGCGCGAAGGCCGGCGCCCTGCCACTGGATTCGGTGGACTACGTGGGCGCGGGTGGCGCCCTGGACATCGAGACCCTGCTGCGTGGAGCGCCGGACCTGGTCGTCGCCGTTTCCTACGGCGGCGGACAGGTCTATGGCCTCGCTCCCGAGACCGCCAAGCATCTGGAGGAGCAGGTCCCGGTCGTCGTGATCGACGTGGGCCGGGCCCGCGGCTTTGCCGCGATCGGCGACCGGTTCGGCGAACTGGCCCGCTCGCTGGGCGCCGAACCCGCCCCGGCCGCCGACAGGGAGTCGGCTGCCGCAGGAGAACGGCTGCGCGCGGTCGTCGCCGCCGTGCAGGACCGGCCCCAGGTGCTCGCGCTCTCACCGGCCGGGCGCGAGGAGGTCCACCTCGCCCGCCCCGGGATGTGGCCCGAACTGCGGGTGCTGGCCGACCTCGGAGTGAACATGATGGAGCCGGCCGAGGGGCCGGGCGCCGGCTGGTCCACCGTCGACCGGGCGCACGCGGCGGAGCTGCGGCCCCCTCTCGTCCTCGCGGACGTCAGGGCCCACGCCACCCCGCTCGACGCGTTCGCGGCGGCAGCGGTCGGGTCGGCAGCGGGCGGGCCTGCCCTGTGGGAGTCGGCCCGCGTCGTGCCGTGGAACCCGGAGCCACCGTGCAGCCCCCGGGCCCATGCCCGCTTCCTGACCTCGGTGGCGGATGCCCTGGAGGCGGTGGGGAGCGAGCGCTGAGCCCGGCAGGAGCCCTCCGGGATTCCCCCAAATAAAGTTTGCAAAAATACTTTGGGGAAGAGGTGGATCTGCTTTGGGCTGCCGTCACGGACAGCGATGAGCAGCACCGCGTACTCGATCCCGAGTGGGACACGGCGGCCCTGAAGGCCCTCACGCACCCTCTGCGTATCAGGCTGCTCGGACTGCTGCGGCAGCACGGCCCGGCCACCGCGAGCGAGCTGGCGGTCCGGACGGGGGAGACGTCCGCCTCCACCAGCTACCACCTGCGGGTCCTGGCCAAGTACGCCTTCGTCGTCGAGGCCGAGCACCGCGACGGCCGGGAGCGCCGCTGGAAGTCCGTGCACGCCCTCACCTCATGGAGCAACGAGGCGATGCACGCCACGCCCGGCAGCCGGGCCGCGCTCGGGGCGCTGCGCCGCCGGCAGATCGAGCACCTGCAGAGCGCGCTCGCCCAGCACGAGGCGGACATGGAGGCCGGACGGCTCGGCGCGGAATGGCAGGAACCGTCGAACGTGAGCGACCTGCTGCCCCGGCTGACGCCGGAGTCCCTCAGTGAGCTTTGGGCCGCCCTCGACACCAAACTCGCCGAACTGACGGCGCGCGACGCATCCGACCCGAGGGCCGAAGAGGTCGTCCTGGTCACCGCAGGACTCCCCCTGGCCGGCGGCGGCCCTGCGGCATCCGACGGCGCACGGGACACGGCCCCGGAAGGTGCCTCGTGACCGCGAAGATCTTCGGCACAGCCTGGGCCTTTCCATCGTGCGTTCCGTGGCCCGCGCGCACGACGGCGAGGTGATGGGCCGCCGCGAAGGCGGTGGTCTGGTGGTGACGGTGACCCTGCCTGCACTCGAATGCCGCACGTGCTGACCTTCGTCCGCCGGCAGCGCCGCACCCCCCGTACGGACGCGTGCGATCGCGCGGTCCGCTCCCGTTGGCGAGGCTGGCCGGAGCCGAAACCGTACGTTCCCAGGAGCAGGCATGCAGCAGGACAAGCACCCCTCGTACCGCCCCGTGGTCTTCCGTGACCGTTCCGCCGGTTACGCCTTCCTGACCAGGTCCACCGCGTCGAGCGAACAGACGATCGACTGGGACGACGGCAACAGCTACCCCGTGATCGACGTGGAGATCTCCGCCGAAAGCCACCCGTTCTTCACCGGCAAGGCCAGGGTGATCGACACCGAGGGGCAGGTCTCCAAATTCGAGCGACGGTACGGGGAGGATGGGGCTCAGGACGCCTCCTGAGCCCGCCCCCGGACCCCTGGGCCCCCGAGTCTCCCGGCGCTCTTCCCGAGCGCCGGGAGATCTTGGCTGTCACATCTCTTGACACAGTTGGCCAACCGCTCGTAACTTGCGTGCAACATCGTACTAACGCGCGTTACTAAAGCGCGTAACCGAGCGACCCGCTGTCGGTGGGGCGCAGGGAGCAGGCAAAGTGGCCACGAGCAGGACGCGTCGCGTGACGATGAGCGAGGTGGCGGAGCGGGCGGGCGTATCGCGCACCACCGTCTCCTTCGTCCTGAACGCTCGCGCCGACGCCGCCATCCCCGAAGAGACCCAGGCCCGCATCCGGGCCGCGATCGAGGAGCTCGGCTACCGGCCGAACGCCGGGGCCAGGGCGCTCGCCGCCAAGCGCAGCGAGTGGTACGGGCTCATCACCGAGATCGTCACCGCGCCCTTCGCCGTCGATGTGATCAAGGGTGCGCAGGACCGGGCCTGGGCCGACGGGAAGTTCCTGCTCATCACCGCGGGCGACACCGATCCCGCCATGGAGGCCGCCGCCTTCGACAAGCTCCTCGAACAGCGGGCCGAAGGGCTGCTGTATGCCACGACCTGGCACCGCGCCGTGAAGCTGCCGCCCGCAGCACGCGAGGTACCCGTCGTCCTGGTGAACTGCTTCGACGCGGACGGCGCACTGCCCTCCGTCGTTCCCGACGAGGTCGCGGGCGGCTACACCGCCACCGGGCGGCTGCTCGACGCGGGCCACCGGCGCATCGGATTCATCAACCTCGACGCCGGCATCCCGGCGGCGGTCGGCCGGCGTCTGGGTTACGAGCAGGCGCTCCGCGAAGCCGGACTCGGCATCGACGACAGCCTGGTCGTGCCCGGCCACGCCACCGCCGACGGCGGATACGCCGCCGCCTGCTCACTGCTCGACCGTACCGACCGGCCCACCGCGCTGTTCTGCGGAAACGACCGGACCGCGATGGGCGCCTACGACGCCATCAAGGAACGCGGACTCCGGATCCCGGACGACATCGCCGTCATCGGATTCGACAATCAGGAACTCATCGCCGCCTATCTGCGGCCCGGCCTCACCACAGTCGCTCTGCCGTTCGAACTCATGGGAGCCAAGGGCGTCGACATGCTCGGCGCTCTCACAGCGGGACAGCCGCTCACCACCACACAGGTGACGGTCGACTGCCCGCTGATCGAACGCTCGTCGGTCTGACTGCGAATCAGCCCGACGGGATTCCTCACCCGTCTCCGGTCAATGTGAAGAAGAGAGAAGAGACATCATTATGGCACCGTCGATACGTGCCCGGCGCTTCCGGAGGGCCGCACTCGTCGCCCCCCTCGCCGCCGCGGCCCTGCTGCTCTCGGGTTGCAGCGGCGCCGGTACGAACGCCGCGGGGGACTCCTCCGGCAAGCAGCTCCTCACCATTCCCCGTGAGGACTTCGCCACCTTCACCCGCAACTTCAACCCGTTCGCGCCCGGCCAGGTGATCGCACCGCTGACCACCCAGGCCGTCTACGAGGCGATGCTCGTCTACAACCCCGCCAACGGCAAGGCCACTCCGTGGCTGGCCAGCTCCTGGGAGACCACCCCGGACGGGAAGACCGTCACCTTCACCCTGCGCGACGGCGTCAAATGGTCCGACGGCAAGCCGCTGACCGCGGAGGACGTGGCGTACACCTTCGGCCTCCAGAAGAAGCTGCTCGGCGGCTACGAGTTCCTGAAGACGGCGAAGGCCGAGGGTACGAACAAGGTCGTCTTCTCCCTCAGCAAGCCATACTCACCGGGTGTCTTCGAGCTCGGCAAGCAGGTCATCGTGCCCAAGCACGTGTGGGAGAAGGTCAAGGACCCGGCGAAGGACACCAACCCGGACCCGGTCGGCTCAGGCCCGTACACCGAGGTCGCCAACTTCCAGAGCCAGTCGTACGAGCTCCGCAAGAACCCCGAGTACTGGCAGCCGAGGAAGCAGCGGATCGAGGGCATCCGGGTCCTCGGTTTCTCCGGCAACGACAGCGCCAACCTGGCCTTCGTCAACGGTGAGGCGGACTGGACGCAGTCGTTCATCCCGGACATCAAGAAGAGCTTCGTCGCCAGGGACCCCCAGCACAACAAGTACTGGTACCCGAGGACCGGGTCCATGATCGACTGGACGATGAACACCACCAAGGCGCCCTTCGACGACGCCGTGGTGCGCAAGGCGCTCAGCCGGGCCGTCGACCGCGAGAGCGTCACCAAGGTCGGCATGAACGGCTACACCGCGCCCGCCGACTGCACGGGCCTGTCCGGTGGTTACGACAAGTGGCGCGACACCGCCGTAGCGGACTCCTGCACCTGGACGAAGCACGACGCGGTCGCCGCCGGCAAGGCGCTGGACGCGGCGGGCTACAAGAAGGGCTCCGACGGCAAGCGCAAGCTCAAGAACGGCAAGCCGTTCGCCTTCGACATCTCCGTCGGCTCCGCCTCCTCCGACTGGCTGTCCGTCGCCAACATCATCAAGCAGAACCTCGCCGAGATCGGCGTCACCGCCACCGTGAAGTCCCCCGACTGGGCGGCGGTCGTCAGCAGTTACGAGACGGGCGAGTACGACACCGGCATCGTCTGGAGCGACAACGGAGCCACGCCGTACCAGTTCTACAAGACCACGATGGGCACCGAAACGGTCAAGCCCGTCGGTGACAGGGCGCTGAGCAACTACCACCGCTTCGGCGACAAGCAGGCCGACACGCTGCTGAACGAGTTCGTCGCCGAGTCCGACGTCGCCGGACAGCAGACCAAGCTCACCGCCCTGCAGAAGCTGTTCGCGGAGAAGGCGCCCGTCGTGCCGCTCTTCCCCGGCCCGGAGTGGGGTGCGTACACCGACAGCCGCTTCACCGGCTGGCCCACCGAGGACAACCCGTACGCCACGCTCACCAACCGTGGCGACACCACCGTCCTCGTCCTGACGAGCCTGAAGCCCGCTCTGCACTGACATCCCGTCACTCCGGTGGCCCGCCGTCGCCGACCCGTGCGGCGGGCCACCGGCCCCTCACAGAACCGAAAGAGGGACCGGTGCGTTACCTCCTGCGCAACCTGGGCTTCTACCTGCTCGCCTTCTGGGCCTCGATCACCCTGAACTTCCTGCTGCCCCGCTTCATGCCCGGCGACCCCGTCTCCCGGATGTTCGCCCGCTCCCAGAGCCAGATGCAGCCGGAACAGATCGACCAGATCCGCCGGCTGTTCGGCCTCGACCACCGGCCGATGTGGGAGCAGTACATCGACTACATCAAGGACGTCTGCACCGGGAACATGGGCATCTCCCTGTCCCGCTTCCCGACACCCGTCTCCGAGGTCATCGCCTCCCAGATCGGCTGGACCCTGCTGCTCGGCGGTACGTCCCTGGTCATCGCCGTCGTCATCGGCAACCTGCTGGGCATCCTTGCCGCCTGGCGCCGCGGCGGCGTCCTCGACTCGGTGTTCCCGCCGCTGCTCGTCTTCGCCGGCTCGTTCCCGTACTTCTGGCTCGCCATGGGCGCGCTCTACCTGTTCGGCATGACGCTGGGCTGGTTCCCGATGCGGCACGCCTTCGACGTCGGCTTCAGCCCCGAACTCTCCTGGGCGTTCATTTCCAACGCGGCCACGCACCTCGTGCTGCCGGCCCTGACGATCGTTCTCGTATCGGTCGGCGGCTGGATGCTCGGCATGCGCAACACCATGATCGCCACGGTCGCCGAGGACTACATCACCATGGCGGAGGCCAAGGGCCTCAAACCCGCCCGGATCATGTTCCGTTACGCCGCACGCAACGCGATGCTGCCGTCCGTCACCAACTTCGGCATGGCGCTCGGTTTCGTGGTCGGCGGCGCGCTTCTCACCGAAGTCGTCTTCGCCTACCCGGGCGTCGGCTTCCAGCTCCTCGCCGCCGTTCAGGGCCTCGACTACCCGCTGATGCAGGGCATCTTCCTCACCATCACCGCCGCCGTACTGGTCGCCAACTTCCTCGTCGACCTCGTCTATGTCCGTCTCGACCCGCGTGTGCGCGTCCGCTGAGCGGCTGAGAAGGAGAAAGACCCCCATGAGTGTCCTCGACTCCCGCACGGAGCAGGCCGCACCACCCGCCGGACCACCCGCGGCCATCCCCGGGCGGGGCCGCACCGGACTCCTGCGCGCCCTGCTCGCCAACCGCAAAGCCCTGTTCGGGGCCGTTGTCCTGGCCCTGTTCGTCCTGCTCGCGATGCTGGCCCCGCTGATCGCGCCCGGCGACCCCTCGAAGATCAACAGTCAGGGTGCATCGGCACCCTCGGCGCAGCACGTCCTCGGCACGACCGCCAAGGGACAGGACGTTCTCGCGCTGACCCTGTGGGGTGCGCGCAGTTCGCTGTTCGTCGGCTTCTCGGTCGGCCTCGCGGCGACCGCGCTCGCCGTGCTCGTCGGCATGGCCTGCGCCTACTTCGGCCGGATCGTCGACGACGTCCTGTCGCTCGTCACCAACATCTTCCTGCTGGTGCCCGGCGTGCCCCTGCTGGTGATCCTGGCCGCGTTCATGCCGCCCGGCACAACGACCGTGATCCTGGTCCTGGTCGTCACCGGCTGGGCGGGTTCCGCCCGCGTGCTGCGCGCGCAGGCCAAGTCGATCCGGGGGAAGGACTTCGTCGCCGCGTCCGTCGTCACCGGTGAGAGCGCCCTGCGGATCATGTTCCGGGAGATCCTGCCGAACATGGCCTCCGTCGTCATGACGACCCTGCTCGGCTGCGTCATCTTCGGCATCGGCGCCCAGGCCGGCCTGGAGTTCCTCGGCCTGGGCGACGCGAGTGTCGTCAGCTGGGGCACCAACCTCTACTGGGCGGGCAACGACGGTGCGCTGATGACCGGCGCCTGGTGGGTGTTCGTCCCCTCCGGCCTCTGCATCGCCCTCGTCGCCTTCGCCCTCGCGATGGCCAACTACGCGGTCGACGAGATCACCAACCCGAGGCTGCGCTCCCGCCGCAGCAAGCCGGCCACGATGCCCCGGAAGAAGGGCTGACCGATGACCTCGTCCTCTCTCCAGCCTGTGCTGGACGTACAGAACCTCCGTGTCGAGTACGGCGGTGACGGCCGCAGTGTCGTCGGTGCCGACAACGTCTCCTTCACCATCGGGGCCGGTGAGATCTTCGGCCTCGCGGGGGAGTCCGGCTGCGGCAAGTCGACCGTCGCCAACGCCGTGATGCGCCTGCTGAAGCCGCCCGCCCGGATCACCGGATCGGTCATGTTCAAGGGCCGCGACATCCTCGCGATGGACGCCAGGGAACTGCGCGCGTTCCGCTGGCGCGAGATCGCCATGGTGTTCCAGTCCGCGATGAACTCGCTCAACCCGGTCCTCACCGTCGGCGAGCAGATCGGCGACATCTTCACCACCCACGAGCGGACGAAGAAGCGAGAGGCCCGCGCACGCTCCGGCGAACTCCTCGAACTCGTCGGCATCGACCCCGCCCGGCTGAAGTCCTACCCGCACCAGCTGTCCGGCGGGATGCGCCAGCGCGTCGTCATCGCGATGGCCGTCGCCCTGAAACCGTCCCTGCTCATCATGGACGAGCCGACCACCGCCCTCGACGTCGTGGTCCAGCAGGAGATCATGGCGCAGATCGGCGACCTCCAGCGCGAGCTGGGCTTCTCCGTCCTCTTCATCACTCACGACATGTCCCTGATGGTCGAGCTATCCCACCGGATGGGCGTCATGTACGGGGGCCGGCTCGTCGAGCTCGCACCGGCGAAGGAGATCTTCGCCGAGCCTCTGCACCCGTACACCAAGGCGCTGATGAACGCCTTCCCGCCGCTGACCGGTCCGCGGACCGAGCTCACGGGCCTCGCCGACACTCCGCGTACCCGGGAGAACTGCGGCTTCCACATCTCGTGCCCCGCCGACCGTGCCGACTGCTCGACGAACATTCCCGACCTGCGCGAGGTGGCCACCGGCCGGTTCGTCGCCCGCACCATCGGAGGCGACGCGCGATGACGCCCACGGCCACCACGACCCGTGTCCCGCTGATGAGCGTGCGGGGACTCACCAAGGACTTCCGGATGGGCGGACTGTTCTCCCGCGACCACCACCGGGCCCTCAACGCCGTCGACCTGGACATTCCGCACGGCCGGATCGTCGCCCTCGTCGGCGAGTCGGGCAGCGGCAAGTCCACCCTCGCCCGCTGTCTCGCACGGCTGGAACAGCCGAGCGCGGGGCAGGTCCTGCTCGATGGCCAGGACGTCCTCAGGACCCAGAAGCGGGGCGCCTCGCGCGCGTACCGCGGCGCCGTCCAGATGGTCTTCCAGGACCCCTTCGGCTCCCTCAATCCCGTCCACCGTGTCGAGCACTTCCTGCGCCGCGCCCTGCTCGTGCACGGGCGCCCCGCCGGGGAGAGCGAGCTGCGCGAGCTCATGACCACGGTCGGGCTGACCGAGGACATGCTTCAGTCCTACCCGCACGAGCTCTCCGGCGGTCAGCGGCAGCGCGTCGCCATCGCCCGCGCCCTCGCCGTCGATCCCCGGCTCGTCCTCGCCGACGAACCGACCTCGATGCTCGACGTCTCCGTGCGTGTCGGCATCCTCAACCTGATGCGACGCCTGCGCGACGAGCGAGGCATCTCGATGCTCTACATCACGCACGACCTGGCATCGGCCCGCTATGTCGCCGACACCACCCAGGTGCTGTTCGCCGGTGAGCTCGTCGAGGGCGGCGACTCGCTCGCCCTGATGGACCGGCCCGCCCACCCGTACACCCAGCTCCTGCTCTCCGCCGTGCCCGACCCCGAGCGGACCGCACCGTACGACCCGGTCCTGCGGGCGCGGCTACGCGCCGCCGTACTGACACCGGAGAGCTGCCCGTACGAGGACGAAGGCGTGTGCAGCCGCACCGAGCCCGTTCGCCATGTCGTCGGCGAGGACGACGGGCAGCCCCACTGGGTGCGCTGCCACCTGTACGCCCCGGCCACGCCCACCGCGCGCCGCGTCCTGACCGCGGCCACCCCGGAAACCGAGAACGCCTGATCATGACCCACGACCTCACCCTGCCCCGCGCCCGCCACGAGGACGCGCCGAAGGGCCTGGCCGAGCGTGCCGTCCTCGACCCGCAGCGGCCCCGCTTCCACTTCACCGCCCCCGGCGGGTGGCTCAACGACCCCAACGGGCTGGCCCATTGGGACGGCGTCTACCACCTCTTCTACCAGTACAACCCCCTCGCCGCCGCCCACCACCGCATCCACTGGGGCCACGCCACCAGCCGCGACCTGGTCACCTGGACCGATGAACCCGTCGCCCTCGTCCCCGGCACCGAGGGCCCCGACCGCGACGGCTGCTGGTCCGGTGTCCTCGTCGACGACGGCGGCACCCCGACGCTCGTCTACTCCGGCCGGCACGGGGATCGCGAACTCCCGTGCGTGGCCACCGGATCGCCCGATCTGCGCACCTGGTGCAAGGACCCCGCCAACCCGGTGATCGCCGCCCCGCCGAAGGGCGACCTCACCGCGTTCCGCGACCACTGCGTCTGGCGCGAGAACGGCGTGTGGCGCCACCTCGTCGGCTCCGGCATACGGGGCACCGGCGGCACGGCCTTCCTGTACGAGTCCGACGACCTGCGCGACTGGCGGTACGTCGGCCCGCTCCTCACCGGCGACGCGAGCACCGGCACGGCCACGGACCTCGACTGGACCGGCACCATGTGGGAGTGCGTCGACCTCTTCCGGCTCGACGGGACCGACATCCTCGCCTTCTCCGCCTGGGACGAGGGCACCACGCACTACCCGCTCTACTGGACCGGCACCTACGAGGGCGACACGTTCGTCCCGCGCGAACTGCACCGGCTGGACTACGGACAGCGCTACTTCTACGCCCCGCAGTCCACCCGCGACGCCCTCGGCCGCCGCATCATGTTCGGCTGGCTCCAGGAGGGACGCGACGAGGACGCCATGGCCGAGACGGGCTGGTGCGGGGTGATGTCCCTGCCCCGCGTCGTCACCCTCGGCGGCGACGGCAGGCTTGTCCAGGCGCCCGTCCCCGAGCTCGCGCGACTGCGCCGCGACGCCGTACGGACCGGCCCGTTCACGGTCACCGACGGCACCCGCGTACTGCTGGACGGCATACGCGGCGACCAGCTGGACATCGAGACGACGCTGCGGCTCGCCCCCGGAGCCGTCGCGCGGCTCGTGGTACGGGAGTCCGCCGACGGTTCCGAGCGGACCGTGATCGAAGTGGCGCGGGCCGATGACGGCACCGGCGCCCTGCGGCTGCACCGCGAGGCGAGCAGCCTCGACCCATCGGTGGACTCCGAACCCCGTTACGGGGAACTGCCGTTGAACGGCGACGGAGTGGTCGAGCTGCGTGTGCTCGTCGACCACTCCGTACTGGAGATCTTCGCCAACGGCCGGGCGCTGGCCGCCCGCGTCTACCCGACCCTCCCCGACGCACTCGGCGTGGCCGTCGCGGCCGTCGGCGAGGTCGCCGTCGAGCGTCTCGACGCCTGGCAGATGGCCGCCGTCTTCGACAGCCCCCGCCCGCTCTGGCCCTAGGGCCTGTCGTTTGGATCACGCCGGGCTGATCCGGCCTGATCCTAACGACAGACCCCCTGTCCCGCTTTCCCGGAGGAGACGACGATGTCCATCTCTCGGCGTGCGCTCATGTCCACGATCGGCCTCACCCTGCTGACCCCGTTTTCCGGAGCCGGCCAGGCAGCGGCCTCCGTACCGGCCCGGGCCCGTCCGGCCGCCCTGCCCGGTGACCTCGCGGCGATCCCCGATCCGCTCGCGGTCACCGGCACCTGGTCCCGTACCGCCGACGGCGGACAGCGGGTGGTGACGGGGGCCGACCGCAACGCCCTCGCCCTGTCCGAGCAGCGCATCGGAGCAGTCGCCGGATACGCGGCCCGCATCACCGTCGACACCGGATCGCCCTACGCGGTCGGCTCGTTGGTCGTCCGGGCCACCGACGACGGCAGGGCCGGATACGCGGCGAGCCTCGACCCGAACCTCGGCCGGGTCCGCCTCTTCGATCTGGCGACCGGCCGCGACCTCGCACCGCCCGCCGCATTCACCGCCCGCCCCGGCACCGGCTATCTGCTCGAAGTAGATCTGGACGGAACGCAGTTGACGGTTTCCGTCAACGGTGCCCAGCTCCTCACCGCACGGGACACCACCTACGCACACGGAGCCGCCGGGCTGCACGCCTACAACGGCACCGTGCTCTTCGGGGCGCCGGGACTCCGCACCGTTACCACCACGGCGACCGGCTGGACCACGACCGGTGGCACCTGGAACGCCACCGTGTTCGGCTGGCTCGCCACGGCACCCGCCGACACCAACACCCGTGCCATCGCGGCCACTCGGGTGCACGACACCGCGTACCAGGCCGACATCCAGATCCACGATCCGTATGCCGTCGCGGCCCTGCTGCTGCGTACCGACGCGGGCGGCACCTCCGGCTACGGCGTACAGGTCGACCCGAACCAGAGCCGGCTGCGGCTCCACCGCATCGACGGGGACGCCACCCTCGGCACCTACAGCACATCCATCGACGTGGGCAAGGTCTACCGGCTCACGGTCAGGGCGGACGGCAAGCGGCTGACCGTCCGCTGGCAGACCGACTTCATCACCCCCGACGGCTACGCCCCGGTGATCACGGCCGAGGACGCCACCCACACCGCCGGGCAGCTCGGCGTCCAGACGTACAACGGCTCGGCCTCCTTCGAGAACGTCGCGGCCATCGGCCTGGTGACGGATCTTCAGGGCTGGTCGGACGTCACCGGCCGCTGGACTCCCGACCTGCGCGGCATCCGGGCCGAGGGCGCCGCGGCGCTGCGTACCGCACCCTTCCCGGGCGGTGACACGCTGCTGAGCGCCGATGTCCTCCTGGCGGGGGCGACGGCAGCGGGCCTGGTGGTCCGCGCCGACGCGGCAGGCGCGGGCGGCTACGAGGCCCGCCTCGACGCGAGCGGCGTACGCCTCGTGGACCGTGCCGACGGCCGCGTCCTCGCCCAGGCGGCACCGCCTGTGCGCCCTTTCGTCGCCGGTTCCACGTATCGGACGGAGATACGCGCCCTGGGGGCGAGCCTGACGGTGACGGTGGACGGGGTCCAGGTCCTGACCGCCACCGCGGTCCGCACCGACGGAGCCGCCGTCGCACTGGTCGCGACCGGGGGAACGGCTCTCTTCCAGGAGGTCCGCGCCCGCACCCCGCAGACGTACTGCACGGACACCTACCGCCCCGGCTACCACTACACCCAGCTCGCCTCACGCACGAGCGACCCCAACGGACTCGTCCGGTACGAGGGCGAGTACCACCTCTTCCACCAGGACGCGGGCCAGTGGGCGCACGCCGTGTCCACCGACCTCCTGCACTGGCGGGCCCTGCCCGTCGCCCTTCCCGTCTCCGAGTTCGGCCACACCTGGTCCGGATCGTGCGTGGTCGACGCCGACGATGCCAGCGGACTCTTCGGGGGCGGCTCCGGGCTGCTCGCCTTCTACACCAGCTACCACCCGGACAAGCCCGGCGGGAACCAGTCGGTGCGTGCCGCCTTCAGCCGGGACAAGGGCCGTTCCTGGCAGTGGTACGGCACAGCGCCCGTCGTACCGAACCCCGGAGGACCGGACGGCGGTTGGGACTTCCGCGACCCGAAGGTGGTCCGCGACGAAGAGCACGGCCAGTGGGTGATGGTGGTGTCCGGCGGCGACCATGTCCGCTTCCACACTTCTACCGACCTGCTGCACTGGACCCACCGCTCCTCCTTCGGCTACGGCGCCTGGGTCGTCGGCGGAGTGTGGGAGTGCCCCGACCTGTTTCCCCTGCCCGTCGACGGACAAGCGGATCAAGTGCGATGGGTGCTCGCCATGTCGACGGGTGCGGTGCGGGCGACAGACGGCTCGGCGGCGGAGTACTTCCTCGGCGACTGGGACGGCGCCACCTTCACCACCACCAACACGGCGGGCACACCCCTGCGCGCCGAGGCGGGCCGCGACTACTACGCGGCGATGACCTTCGCCGGGCTGCCGGGCGGACGGCGCGTCCAGCTCGGCTGGCTCAGCAACTGGGACTACGCGTTCAGCGCACCCACCGGCGAGTGGAACGGCGCGCTGAGCATTCCTCGCGAACTCACCCTCTCCGCCAAGGGACTTGTCCAACGCCCGGCTGCCGAGCTCGAAACCCTGCGGTCGGGCAGCACCACCATCAGCGGCGTCAACGTGCTGCCGGACTCCGCCAACCCACTCGCAGCCGTCCGGGGACGCTCCTACGAGATCGAGGCCGAGATCGCCCTGCCGGGCGCCGGACCCGCCACCGAATTCGGCCTCCGGCTGCGGACCGGAGGAGACAGGCGGACCGTTGTGGGTTACGACGTCGCCGCCCAACGTCTCTTTGTCGACCGCACCGACTCCGGCGTCAGCGACTTCACGGAACACTTCACCGGAAGGACCGCCGCCCCACTGCCGCTCGACACGGTCGACGGTGAACGGCGGCTGCGCGTACGCCTGTTCATGGACACCTCCTCGGTCGAGGTGTTCGGCGGCGACGGACAGGTCACGATCAGCAGCCTCGTCCTCCCCGGACCGGACGACCTGGGAATGGCCTTCTACGCCACCGGTGGCTCCGCCCGGATCGTCGAGCTGACCGTGCACGAGCTGAGAGACGTCTTCAGGGTGACGGACGCCGACCCGAAGCCCGTCGCAGGGCCGGCCGGCGGAGAATTCCGCAGTGGCGGACTCGGGAGCCTCACCGTCGTCCCGGCCGGGCACTGGGAAACCACCGGCGCGGGCCGCACCGGCGTCTTCGACCGGGACTCGACCACCGTCTCCGCCACTGAGTACGGCGATCTCGAACTGACCACGCTGGTGCGGTTCGGCGGACCCGACGGGACCGGCGGCGCCGGCTCCGTCCTGCTGCGCGCCTCGCCCGACGCGGCCGACGGATACGCGGTCAACCTCGACCCGAACCTGCGGACGGTCCGGCTGTTCCGCAAGGATGGCGGGCAGACGACCGTGCTCGCCGAAGTGCCCCTGCTCCTGCGGGCCGGAACGAGCCTCCCGCTGCGGATCAGGGCCTTCGGCAGCCGGATCGAGGTGTTCGTCGACGGCCGGCCGGTCATCGACACGACGGACACCCGCTTCGTACGCGGCAGGATCGGGCTCAATGTGTTCGGAGGCCGCACCGCCTACCAGGACACCTTCGTCACCGCACTCTAGGGAGACCCACCCCATGCTCGACAGACTCGACGTGCTGGTCATCGGCGAATGCGTCGCCGATATCGTCCGGCTCCCCGGTGCGGCCGAACAGGTCCACCCCGGCGGCAGCCCGGCCAACGTCGCCTACGGACTCGCCCGGCTCGGGCGGAATGCCACCCTGCTCACACAGTTGGGCCCCGACGACAACGGCCGGTTGATCAGGGACCATCTGACAGCCGCCGGGGTACGGGTGTGCACCGACGGCGCCACCGCACCCACACCGTCCGCCGCCGTGACCCTGGACGGCGGCGGCCAGGCCGCGTACACCTTCGAGATCACCTGGACGCTGGCACCGGCCGGCTCCGGATCCCCGCACCAGCACGTCCACACCGGGTCGATCGCCGCCGTGATGGAGCCGGGCGCGGCCACCGTACTGGCCGCCGTCGAGTCGTCGCGGACGGCGGCGACCATCAGCTACGACCCCAATGTGCGGCCGGAACTGATGGGCGACCACGACACGGCCGTGCGCCGGGCCGAACGCTGTGTCGCCCTGAGCGATGTGGTCAAGGCCAGCGACGAGGACCTGGAGTGGCTGTACCCGGGGGAGGACCCGGAACGGGTCGCCGAGCGCTGGCAGGCCACCGGGCCCGCCCTCGTTCTCGTCACCCGTGGGGCCGACGGCGCGCTGGCCGTCCTCCCCGGCGGACGGGTCACGGTCGACGCGCTGCCCACCGAAGTCGTCGACACGGTCGGCGCGGGCGACGCATTCATGTCGGGCACGCTGCACGCCCTCGCCGCGCTCGGGCTGCTCGGCGCGGACGGCCGCGAGCGGCTGCGCGCCGTCGACGCGGACACCGTGACCGAGGTGCTGCGCCACGCGGCGGCCTCGGCCGCCGTGACCGTGGCGCGGGCCGGTGCGAATCCTCCTGACGAGGATGAGCTGAAGGCGGCACTCGACCGCGTCTGAACATGACGGTGCCACCGCCCCCGGAGCTTGAGTTCTAGTGGTCGGCCGTGAGCCCCGGACGCCGCCCCTTCCACAGGGACGCGACGAAGGGGCGGGCCCTTGCGGTACGGGTCCGCCCCCTGCCTTGCGGTGTACGTCGGTCCGTCGCATACAGGGGGTCAGCGGCGGCGTCCCTGGCCGAACTCGCCGCCCGTGTCCTTGCCGCTGCCCATGTCCTTTCCGTCCGAGTAGTCGATCTTCTCCTTGCGGATCTCGGCGGAGACTTCCTTCTGCTCGGTGACCTTGTTGGTTTCGAGGCGGACGCGTTCGACCGGGACGGCCTCCTTGCGGACGGTGGCCCGTTCCGCGTGAAGGGTGACCTCGACGTCCTGTTCGCCGATGCTGGACTGCCCGGTGGACTTCTCGTCCGGCAGGAGAGGCTCGCGGACGATACGGACCTCTTCATGGGCGACGGGCACGGTGCGGGTGACGTTCTCGGTCACCACGTACTTGTGCAGGCGCGCCTTTCCGCTCTCGTACTCCTCCGTTCCGACGTGCAACTGCTCTTCGGAACGGATCATTTCGTCCTTGCCGCCACGGTCGGTCGCGGACCGTTCGGTCCCGGCGCCCACGAGCGGACGCCCGGTCGTCGCGGTCGTCGCGGACGTCGCGGACGTCGCGGACGTCGCGGATGTGTCGCGGTGCGTGCCCGCGCCGGTCCCGGTTCCCGCCATGCCGGCCGTGCCGGCGGTCGTCGCCTTGCCTGTGCCCGTACGGGCGGTCCCGGCAGCGCCGGCCGCTCCAGCGGTTCCCGCAGCTCCGGCGGCGCCCATCGTGCCGGTGCCGGCGGCGGTCGGTGCACCGGGGCCCGTGCCGGTACCCATGCCGGCCGATCCGGCGGCCTTGGTGGTCGACCTCTTCGTGAGGCCGTAGTGCCGGTAGAGCTCCTCTTCCTCCGATACGGACAGGTGGGCGTCCGCGTCCACCCGCGGGGCGTCCTTGACCTTGTCCTTCGGATGAGAGATGTGCAGGTCGGAGGCGACGCGGCGAGCTCCGGCGAGCGGTACGAAGCTCTCCTTCATGCCGAACATGCCGGTCTTGACCGTGATCCAGTCGGGCTTGCCCGTGACGTCGTCGACGTACACCCGCCCCACGCTTCCGACCTTCTCGCCCTCGCTGTCGTAGACGTTCAGACCGTCAAGCTCTGCGGAATCCGTGAAACCGTCTGCGGCTCCCATGGCCGATTCCTCCTCGCCCGGGCGCGTCCTGTGGGTGGGCCCAGCAGGGAAGGCGCGTCCGACTTCCATCGCGCCTCACCCGGATGGACGCTGCAACTTCCCGGCCCGTAGGGGTAAGGCACCAGCGGCTCGGCACGTGGGTCTCAGCCCCGTGCCCGGCCGCTTCGGGGGCCCCTTCCGTGTTAGGCCAATCGAGTGACGGCGGGGGGTGATGGGGGGTGCTGGTGGCGGGCCCCGCTCCGGCGAACCGGCCAGTCGGATGCCGGCCGAAGGGCCGGATGCCGGCCGAAAAGGTCGTGCCCCTAACGATCAGGCAAAGCGCGTATTCGTTGACATCGGTGGATCGGGAATCACCGGACCCACGGGCCCGGGTGGCAGGAAGCCGCACCCAGTTCGAGGAGGACCCGGCGCTCGTCCCGCTGCACGGCGCCGCCGAGATCCTCGCCGCCCGCAGCGACTGGCCGGCCCTGTACGACCTGGACCGGCTCGCCGCCAACGAGGTCCCGGTCGTCGCCGCCGTGTACCACGACGACATGTACGTGGACCGCGACCATTCCCTCGCCACAGCGGACGCGGTCCGCGGGCTGCGCACCTGGGTCACGGACGCGTACGCCCACGACGGCGTCCGCGCCGCCGCCGTCCTGGACCGTCTGATCGCCATGGCCAGGCACGAGATCTGACCCGGCTCCGGCCACCCAACCGAACACGGGTCCGGGCACAGCCCGGGGCGCACTTTTGATCGACAGTCCATCGACGACCTCGTCCCGCCGTGCTATCGGGGGTGCACCATCCATTCCGTACGCCTCCGTCTGCCGGAACAGCGCGGCGAGCTGCTGACCCGGCAGGAGGACGGCCACCACCTCCACCACCTGGTCCGGCGGCTCGGCCCCGGGTGGCGGGTGTGCAGCAGCGTCGTGCTCGGTGGCGGCATCGGCCCGCGTGCCTGGATCCTCAACGCGCAGGTGCCGGGCGGGGCTCGACTCGCCAGGGCCGTGCACCGCGCCGTACTGGAGAGTGCGCTGCGGCAGTCTTGATCCCACCCGCCGCGCCGCGCTTACCCCGGGCGCGGCCGACGGAAGGAACCTCCGCATGACAGCCGCTCCCGCCCCCTCGCCCGGCGCCGTCCCCGGGCAGCCCGCCGTCGCGGTCCTCGGTACCGGGATCATGGGCTCCGGCATGGCGCGCAGTCTGCTCCGGGCCGGACTCCAGGTACGCGTCTGGAACCGCACCCAGGACAAGGCGCGGCCGCTCGCCGCCGACGGAGCCACCGTCACGGGCACCGCCGAGGACGCCGTGCGCGGCGCCGATGTCATCCTCACCGCGCTGAACGACGGCCGGTCCGTCGCCGAGACGCTCACCGCGGCCACCCCCGGACTGCGCCCCGGCCAGGTCTGGCTGCAGAGCTCCACCGTCGGCCCCGACGTCACGACGGACCTGGCGCACCGGGCCGCCGCACTGGGGCTCGTCTATCTCGACACCCCGGTATCCGGCACCAAGGAACCCGCCGAGCGCGGCATGCTCACGGTGTTCGTCTCCGGGCCCTCCACCGCCCGCGCGGCCGCGCTGCCCGTCCTCGACGCGATCGGGCAGCGCACCCTCTGGGTCGGCGAGGAGCCGGGGGCGGCATCACGGCTGAAACTGGTCGCCAACACCTGGGTGATCAACATGGTCAACAGCGTGGCCGAATGTCTCAACCTCGCGGACGGCCTCGGCGTCGCCCCCCAGCTGTTCCTGGACGTCATGAAGGGCGGCCCGCTGGACACCCCTTACTTGCAGAGCAAGGCAGGCGCGGTGCTCTCCGGTGACCTCACGCCGAGCTTCGCCCTCTCCACGGCGCTGAAGGACTCCCGCCTCATCCTCGAAGCGGCCGAGGCCGCCGGGGTGACGCTGGATCTGGTCGCCGCCTCCACCGCACGGTTCGCCCGCGCGGAGGCGGCCGGACACGGCGCCGAGGACATGATCGCCACGTACTACGCGGGACGCGCCGAATAGCGGACGGGTCCCGCGGCGCACATGGCAAGTGGCCTGCCCAGGGGGCAGCCGCGGCCCGCCCGGCGCGGGTACGGCCAGCCCTCAGACGACCGTCACCGGATGCCGTACCACCGCGTCGAAGAGATAGCCCTGAGTGTTGTGGACCGACACCTCAGGCTGGCTGCGTCCCGTACGGTCCGTCGCCCGCGCCAGCAGCACGGCGGGCCCCCGCTCGGCGGGAACCCAGTCGACCGACCAGCGCACCCAGCTCCCGGCCCGGGGCTCGTCCCGCAGCCGCGCCGGCCGCCACCGCGTACCCCCGTCCGTGCTGACCTCCACCGCGCGCACCGGTGCGCCGCCCGACCAGGAACGGCCCGTCAGCACCTGACGCCGGTGCGCGGTGAACGAGGCTCCCGGCGCCAGCTCGAACGCGCTCTTCAGGGTCTGCCGGGTCAGCGGAGCACTGCCCTCCGGCGGATGTGCGGGGCCGAACAGCCGGTACAGGCTCGTGTTCCACGGCGACAGCAGCGGCTCCGTGCTCACCTCGATGTCACCGACCCACTTGATGCTTGCGATGCCCACCCACGACGGCACGATCAGCCGGACCGGGAAACCGTGGTCGGGCGGCAGTGGCTCACCGTTCATCTCGTACGCCAGCAGCACGTCGTCCAGCGCCTTCGCCACCGGCAACGGCCTGCGCACCCGGCCCAGTTCGACCCCGTCGGCGACGACCTCGCCGTCCAGCCCGCGCGGCAGCACATCGACGGCGTCACCGCTGATGCCCGCCCGCCGCAGCACATCCGCCAGCCGCACCCCGCGCCAGCGTGCCGTACCGATCGCGCCGAGCGTCCACGGGGTGCCGGCGACCGGCTGGTTCTGCTGCGAGGCGTAGAAACTGCGGGCATTGCCCGCACACTCGACGAACGCCGTGCGGCCGACCGACGGAAGGGCGAGCAGATCGGCGTACGAGAACTCCACCGGCCCGCCCGTCAGCCCGCTGCCCCAGATCCTGAGCCGCCAGTCGTCCGGGTCGACCCGGGGTGTGGCGGTGTGGTTGCGGACGAAGAACCGGTCGGCGGGGGTGAGCAGCCCCGTCGCGCGCAGTGCCGCGAAATTCGTCTCGGCGTTGGTGCCGCGCAGCGTGAACAGCTCGGGCGGCAGCGGCTTCACCACACCGGGGAGCGAACCCGCGGCGTGGGCGGGCGAGGCGACCGAGACCAGGGGCCCCGCCACCGAAGCCGCCGCCACGAGCTTCAGCAGGTCGCGCCGGTCGACCCCGGCGGATCTCGCACGGCCGCGGGCCCACTGCCGCAGCCGCATCCGGTCGTAGGCGGCTTCGGACGGCGGTACGGAACTCATGAGCACTCCAGGGGGACGGGAAGCGGGGCGGTCAGGTGCCGGGCGGTACAAGACTGCCCACCTCGCCCGTCTCCATGAATAACTTCCGTCGCTCCACGGGGATTTGGCCACGAAGCCGACATGCCGCTGCAACAGAACACGCCCCGGACGCGCTCAGTCCTCGGTGAGCATCCCGCTGCGGAGCTTGCGCAGCATGCGGCTGAGCAGCCGGGAGACATGCATCTGGGAGATACCGAGCCGTTCGCCGATCTGCGCCTGTGTCATCTCCTGGCCGAACCGCATGTCGATGATGCGGCGCTCGCGCCCGTCGAGCTCACAGAGCAGCGGCGCGAGGGCATGGAGATTCTCGACGCTCTCCATGGCCGGGTCCGGCTCACCCAGCACATCGGCGAAGGTGCGCCCGCCCGCGCTGAGCTTCCACGACTCCGTCGTGTCGGTCGGCATGTCCAGGGAACCGGCGGTATAGCCGTTGGCGGCGACGATGCCTTCTGTGACCTCGCCCTCGTCGATCCCCAGATGCTCGGCGAGCTCGTGGACCGTGGGATCGCGGTCGAGGTCACCCGACAGGGACTCCTTCGACTTGGCGAGATCGACGCGCAACTCCTGGAGCCGCCGCGGCACATGAACGGCCCAGCTGGTGTCGCGGAAGAAGCGCTTGATCTCGCCGACGATGTACGGAATGGCGAAGGAGGTGAACTCGACCTCCCGGGACAGGTCGAAGCGGTCGATGGCCTTGATCAGACCGATGGTGCCGACCTGGACGATGTCCTCCATGTCGCCGCTGCCGCGATTACGGAACCGGCCCGCAGCGAAGCGGACCAGCGACAGATTCATCTCGATGAGAGTGTTGCGCGCGTACTGGTGCTCGGCGGTGCCCTCGTCGAGGACCTGGAGCCGGTCGAAGAAGAGCCTCGACAGTTCGCGCGCGTCCTTCGGGGCGACCTTCCCGGCATCCTCGATCCACGGCAGCGCATCCCTGGCTCCCCTCGCCTGCGCATCGGTGGTTCGCGCAGTGTGCGCCGTCATCTCGTCACGCTCCCCTGGTTGTTGGCCATGAGGTCTATGCGCCTGCCCCGGGCTCCGGCGGTCATGCGTAACGGAGGGAGTCGATCCGGGGGATACGTGTTCTTTGGCCGGTAATCGCTGTGCCCGGCCGCGAAGTCCTCAACAGGGGTCCGTGCACGGCCCGGGAGACCACAGAACCGCCCCACCGGTACGGGGGAGCCCGGTGGGGCGGTCGGCTCCAGAGTGCCACAGACGAAGGGGTGTTGGAGCCCGACCGGCCGGTATTCCACGCTCTTTGAGTCGATTTCGATGTCCGCCGACGGCCGGACCCGCGAGGGCCGGAGCGGGAATACATGCAGGGCGAACGGACCTACCGCAGGTGTCGCCCTGCGGCTGCCGGACCGCCGGCCGCTCACCGGGCAGCCGACGAGAAGAACCGGAGCGAGGGACTCATGCCCAAGGCGTACGTATTCACCCGGCACGGCGGACCCGAGGCGGAAGCCTTCGCCGACCTGCCCGTGCCGGAACCCGGGCCCGGCGAACTGCTCGTCGCCGTCAGGGCGGCCGGGGTCAACCCCGTCGACTGGAAGCTGCGCAACGGGTACACACGGCCGGGCAGCACACCCGCCGCCCTGCCCGCCGTTCTCGGCAGCGAGGCCTCCGGGACCGTGGTGGCGACAGGGCCGGGCGTGGACGGGTTCGCTCCCGGGCAGGCGGTCTTCGGCTGCCCGCTGACCGGCGGGTACGCCGAGTACACCCTGATGCCCGTCGCCGTCACCGCCCACAAGCCGGACGCACTGTCCTTCACGGACGCGGCGGCCCTGCCGGTGGCGGCGGCCACCGCGTACGACGGGGTGCACCAGCTGGACCCCGCCCCCGGTTCGACGCTGCTGATCACCGGGGCCGGCGGCGGGGTGGGGGTCGCCGCCGTACAGCTCGCACGCCACCTCGGCGTCCGGGTCATCGGCACCGCGAGCGCCGCGAAGAAGGACCTGATCGAATCCCTCGGCGCTGTCCACGTGCCGTACGGCCCCGGCGTCGCGGACCGAATCAGGGCTGCCGCCCCCGACGGTATCGACGCGGTCTACGACCTGGTCGGCGGTGACGATCTTACGATCGCGGCGGGGCTGGTCCGGGACCGCGCGAAGCTGATCAGCGCCGGCGGCAAACAACTGGTGGTCGAGCTCGGCGGAGCGGCCGTGCGGCGGGCCCGGAACGCGGCCGTCCTCGACGAGGTGGCACGTCTCGTCGTCGACGGAGTCCTGCGCGCCCATGTGACGCAGACCTTCCCGCTGGCCGAAGCGGCACAGGCCCTGCGTACCGTGGAGAGCGGACACGCGCGCGGCAAGATCGTGATCGAGGTGGCTGTATGAGTTCTGCCGACGCTCCCGAGGGGGGTACCCGGCCCGCGGAAGCGGCCGGCCACCCGCTGGACAATCCGGTCCGCTCGTCGCTGATCGGCCCCCACGCCCGCTTCGCCGAGCGCCGTGGCCGCATCCTGCGCTACCCGCCCGGCGTCACCCCGTGGGTGGCCCTGCCGGACGACCCGGAGGACGGGGACTGGGCCGACGTCGCCGCGCTCGCCGGATCCGGCGGCACTGTCACCATCGCCGCCTTCCGTGAGCCGCCGCCGGACGACTGGCAGGTCGTCTTCCACGCGGAGGGCGTCCAGCTCGTCGACGAGACCGTGGCCGCGGCCCCCGACCCGGAGGCCGTGCTGCTCGGCCCCGCCGACGTACCCGAGATGCTCGAACTGGTCGAGCGCACCAGGCCGGGCCCGTTCACCAAGCGCACCGTCGAGCTCGGCACCTACCTCGGCATCCGCCGTTCCGGGGTGCTGGTGGCGATGGCGGGGGAGCGGCTGAATCCCCCGGGCTGGACCGAGATCAGCGGCGTCTGCACCGACGAGTCCGTACGCGGGCAGGGGCTCGCGGGCCGCCTCGTGCTGGCGGTCGCCCACGGCATCAGGGAGCGTGGCGATATCCCGTTCCTGCACGCGGCGGCGTCCAACACCAACGCGATCCGGCTCTACGCATCGCTCGGCTTCGGACTCCGCCGCCGGACGGCGTTCCTCTCGGCGCTGGTACCGCGCTCCGTGCCCACCGTCCGGCGCGAGGACGGGACCCGCACGGCCGCCCGCCACTGAATCGCGGGAGCGCACTCACAGGGCCTCCGGCCCGGAACCAACGGGCCGGAGGTCCTTCCGCGTCCCGCGCCGGGACCCTTGTCCCGGTCCGAGGACCGTAAGCCTCATCCCAGGGCGTCCCGACCCGGGTCCACTGGACAGGAGGTCCCGACCCGGGTCCACTGGACAGGAGAGCAGGAGGGACCGAACGGGTGATGGGAGGCGTGAGGCAGCCATGGGATTCAGGCTTCGCAGGACAGGACACACACCCCGGCTGCCGGACCTCGATGCGGGGGAGGCGGCGGCGGGCGCGTCCCGCATCGGCAACGGGGCCCTGACCGGTCTCGTGGTCGCGTTCACTGTCCTCGTCGTGGTTCTCGACTACCTCATCGGCGCGGACCTCCAGGTCATTCCGCTGCTGGTGGTCGCGCCCGCACTCGCCTCGGTCTTCTGCACGGTCCGCCAGACCGTGTCGGTCGCCGCCTGGATCACGGGCGTCGTCGTCGTCTCCCGGCTCCTCATCGGCGACACCTTCTGGGCTCTTTCGCTCAGCATCGGATTCACGGTGCTGGCCTGCGGCCTCGGTGTGGGGTCCTGCACCGCGCGCATCCGCCACGCCGTCGAGATCGCCAGACTGCGGACCGCCGCCGGCGCGCTCCAGCGGCAGATCCTGCGCCCCCTGCCCGTACTGACGGACCAGGTCTTCGCCCATGGGCTGTACGAGCCCATCGAGGAGGACCGTCTCGTCGGCGGAGACATCTACGAGGTCGTCGAGTCCCCGCACGGAACCCGAGTGATCATCGGTGACGTCCAGGGCAAGGGCCTGGCCGCCATGGGGACGGGAATCGCCGTCCTCGGCGCCTTCCGTGAAGCGGCCATCCGCGAAGCCACGCTCACCGGCGTCGCCGGGGCGCTGGAGGACGCGGTCGTCCGTCACAACGCCTCCTCCGCCCAGAACGGTGAGACCGAGCGATTCGTGACCGCTCTGGTGCTGGGCTTCGACGCCGACGGCCGGGTGGAGGCCGTCAACTGCGGCCATATCGCGCCCCGGCTGCTGCACAACGGCGAGACACGCGTCGTCCGGCTGCGCCGGACCTCCGTACCGCTCGGCATGGCGGACCTCAGCTCCGAGGCGCGGACCGCCGAATGGTTCGACTTCCCGTCCGGCGCCACCCTCCTGGTGTGCACGGACGGCGTCACCGAGGCGCGCGACGCGTCCGGCGCCTTCTATCCACTGGACGAACGGCTGGCCCGATGGGTGCGCCGGGGCCCCCGCGAGGTCCTGGAAGCGCTCCGCTCCGACCTCGAAGTCTTCACCGGCGGGGTCCGCCGCGACGACATAGCGGTACTCGCCCTCCGCGGGGCGCCCGTGCACGACGGGCAGCGGCCAGGTCTGCGGAGCGGCGACCGGCAGGCCGCGGAACAGCTCAGCGAAACATAGGTCCCGGCACCCATGCGATGCCGTCACGCGATACGGCCGCAGTCTTGACGCAGACATGCCCCTCCGCGACCCTCGTGGGGGCGCTCCCGCACGTTCGCCCGTGCGCTCGCCGTGACAGAGGGATGACCCATGCGCAGCACAGCAACTCTGCTCAGAGCCATGCCGTTCGCCCTGGCCGCAACCCTGCTGCTGGCCGTGCCGGCCGCCGGTGCCGACCACCCCCCCCCGGGCGCCGCGGCCCCGCGTACCGAGGACACCGGCACCCGCCTCTACACACCGGATGCCAACCCCGCCGCGTACGAACAGGCACTCGCCCTCGTACGCGACGGTCACCTGCGCGACGCTGCGGGCATCCTGGCCATGGTCCGCACACCGCACGCCGTCTGGTACGGCGACCAGAGTCCCGCGGAGGTCGAGCGCGAGGCACACCGCGTGGTGCGGCAAGCGGACCGGCAGCGATCCGTGCCGGTGTTCGCCCTCTACAACGTCCCGGGCCGCGACTGCGCCAACTACTCGGGCGGCGGCGCGTCCACGACCGCCGAGTACCGGGCGTGGACGGACGCCGTCGCCCGTGGCATCGGCGGCCACGACGCGATGATCGTCCTGGAACCCGACTCGCTCGCGCTGCTGCCCGCCGACTGCGGACAGGACGACGCCGAGGGCACGAAGACCGCCGCCCGCTACACCGAGATCACCTACGCGGTCGACACCTTCGGGAGCCTCGCCCGCACCAAGGTCTACCTCGACACCGGTCACCCCGCATGGCACTCGGTCAACAGCATCGTGCCGCGCCTCGTCGCGGGCGGCGTCGGAAGGGCCACCGGCTTCTACACCAACGCCGCCAACTACCAGACCGACGAGGCCAGTACCTGGTACGGGAAGCTGATCTCGTCCTGCCTCGCCTACGTGACCAGCGGCGGTGACAGCGCAGCCTGCCCCAATCAGTGGTGGCCGCGCGCCGACGCGCAGTCCTGGCTGGACACCAACATCCATACCGATCCGGCCCTGATGAAGCACTACGTCACGGACTCCAGCCGCAACGGCCGCGGCCCCTGGACTCCGCCCGCCGGGAAGTACACCGACCCGCAGGACTGGTGCAACCCGCCGGACCGCGGCCTGGGTGCCCGCCCCACCACCCGTACGGCCGACCCGCTCCACGACGCCACCCTGTGGATCAAAACACCGGGGGAGTCGGACGGGCTGTGCCTACGCGGTACAGGCGGCCCCGAGGACCCGGAGCGCGGCACGATCGACCCGGCCGCGGGCGCCTGGTTCCCGCAACAGGCCCTCGAACTGGTCCGGTTCGCCCAGCAGTGAGGTGTGCGGCAGGTGTTGTCCGCGCCCGCGAGGACTCCCCGACAACACCTGCCGCAGCGACCGGAGTTACCCCTTGCGGCCCACCGCGCAGAACATCGCGACCTCCTCGGGCGCAGGCCCCGCCTCCGCGTCCGGGCGCCACCGCGAGCACGAGACCACACCCGGCTCCAGGAGCTCCAGCCCGTCGAAGTAACGGCCGACGGCCTCCGGGGTCCGCTGGGTCAACTTGGGCGTGCCGTGCTCGTTCCAGAACGCGACCGCGGCGTCCACATCGGGCATCGAGGGGCTGGTCACGGTGTGCGACAGCACCAGATGGCTCCCGGCGGGCAACGCGTCCAGAAGGCGGCGGACCACCGCGTACGACTCCTCGTCGTCCTCGATGAAGATCACCACCCCGAGCAGCATGAGTGCCACGGGCCGGGTCAGGTCCAGCGTCCGTGACGCCCGGTCGAGGATCGCGTCGACATCGCGCAGGTCGGCGTCCAGGTAGTCGGTCGCCCCTTCGGGGCTGGTGGTGAGCAGCGCCCTTGCGTGGGCGAGTACCAGCGGGTCGTTGTCCACGTATACGACCCGGGACTCGGGCGCCACCCGCTGGGCGACCTCGTGCGTGTTGTCCGCACTCGGCAGGCCCGTCCCTATGTCCAGGAACTGCCGGATTCCCACCTCGGCCGCCAGGTGGCGCACGGCACGGCCGAGAAAGAGCCGGTCCGCACGCGCGTAGTCACCGATACCGGGATGCAGGCTGCGGATCTGGTCTCCCGCCTCACGGTCGACGGGGTAGTTGTCCTTGCCGCCCGTCCAGTAGTTCCAGATCCTGGCCGTGTGCGGCCGGGTGGTGTCGATGCGCTGCATGATCTGCTCGGCGGTCCTGCCGCTCGGTGCGTCGCTGCTCACTGATCTCTCTCCCGGTGCGGTCGCGATGTGACTCCCACAACCTAATCGCGCACCGCGTGCGCCACCAATGAACTCCCTTGTGCGGAAGAGGTGTTCACTGTGCATACAGCATTCTGCGCACAGGGCCCGTGAACGCCCGGACGCGCATGCGGATACGATGGGCCTCATGGGTTCGTACTACTTCTTTCTCTGATTCCCGGCCAGGACGCCGCCGTGCGACGCCGGGCGTCGCCGCATGAGCCGTCGGCTCATCAGGCGCGCCCCGTCCTTCCCGCCGCCCGACACCCCCGCCCGCAGCGCGCTCCGCGTGCCGCTCCGGCCTTGTCATCCCAGGGAAAGAATCCATGTCACCCAAGCACCCCACCGCGCCTGAGCGCGCCGCTTCTGCCGAGCCCACGCACGACCGTGTCCAACTGACCTTGAAGGACGTCTCCAAGACGTACGGGGAACGGTCCGTCCTCGACCATGTGTCGCTCACCGTCCGCCCCGGCGAGAAGGCCGGTGTCATCGGTGAGAACGGCTCCGGGAAATCCACGCTGCTCAGGCTGATCGCCGGAACGGAGACCCCGGACAGCGGGGAACTCACCGTGCGGTTCCCCGGGTCCGTCGGCTACCTCGCCCAGACCCTGCCCCAGACCCTCGGCCTCGGTCCCCGCGACACCGTGCGGGACGCCGTGGACGTGGCGCTCGCCGAACTGCGCGAGCTGGAGCGCCGGATCAGCGAATCGGAAGCCGCGCTGGCCGCCCAGGAACCCACGGAAGCGGAGCTCGAAGCGTACGGGGACCTGCTGACGGCGTACGAGCAGCGCGACGGATACCGGGCGGATGCCCGGGTGGACGCGGCTCTGCACGGTCTCGGACTCGCCCACCTCGGCCGCGACCGCACGCTCGGCACCCTGTCGGGCGGCGAGCAGTCCCGGCTGGCGCTGGCCTGCGTACTGGCCGCCGCCCCCGAACTGCTGCTGCTCGACGAGCCCACCAACCACCTCGACAGCAAGGCCGTCGGCTGGCTGGAGGACCACCTCGGGGCCCACCGCGGCACTCTCGTCGTGATCACCCACGACCGGGCGTTCCTGGAGCGGATCACCACCGTGATCCTGGAGGTCGACAGGGATCTGCGCAGCGTCTCCCGGTACGGGGAAGGCTGGGCCGCCTACCGCACCGCGAAGTCCGCAGCCCGTCGCCGCCGGGTCCAGGAACACCGGGAGTGGGTGGCCGAGGTCGCCCGTACGGAGGAGCTGGTCGGCGCGGCGGGGCGGCGGCTCACCGGCACCGGCCATGACCCGGGGGAGGGCTGGGGCAAGCACCGCAGGTCCCACGAGAGCAAACTGTCCGGGCAGGTCAGGGCGGCCAGGACCAGGCTCGACGCACTGCTCGCCGCCCCGGTGCCCGCCCCGCCGAGGCCACTGGTCTTCACGGGCGAACCGGCCCTCGCCACGGACACGCACACTGCCCCGCACACACCCACTGCCACGGCCACGGACCGGACCGCCGGGTCCCGTAGCGCGCCCGACCCGGTGGCCGAGCTCGAATCCGTCTCCGTCGGCGACCGCCTCCACCTGCCCCTTCTGCGCATCGCGGCAGGACAGCGGCTCCTGATCACCGGCCCCAACGGCGCCGGCAAGACCACGCTGCTGCGGGTGCTGGCCGGGGACCTCGCGCCTGACACGGGCACGGTCCGGCGCAGGGCCAGGATCGGGTACCTGCCGCAGGAACTCCCCGCCAGGCTGACCCGCAGGTCCCTCCTCTCGACGTTCGCCGCGGGCCGGCCAGGACTGCCCGAGGAGTACGAGGAGGACCTGCTCGCCCTCGGGCTGTTCCGCGCGGAGGACCTGTTCGTCCCCGTGGCGGATCTCTCCGTCGGGCAGCAGCGCAGGCTCGCCCTCGCCCGTCTCGTGACCAGGCCCGCCGACCTGCTGGTCCTGGACGAGCCGACGAACCACATCGCGCTGACGCTCGTCGAGGAGCTGGAGGCGGCGCTCGCCGCGTACCGGGGAGCCGTCGTCGTGGTCTCGCACGACCGCAGCTTCCGCGGCCGGTTCACCGGCGACCGGCTCGAACTGCGCGCGGGCCGGCCGGTCGTGCCAATCCCGGACGGCTACGCCGAAGGAGTGTCCTCGCCCCGTACGTGACTCCGCAGCCGGTCGAGGAGGACGCGTTGGCCCACCACGAGACGCTCCGCGGCCTCGGTGGGTGTGCACCAGGCGAACCGGTCCATCTCGGGGAACTCCCGCTGTACGCCGGAGCCGCGCGGCCACTCCATGGTGAAGGTCCCCGGCACGGCCAGGGCGGGGTCCACCTCGCCCTGCACCGCCCACACCGTCACCGTTTTGCCGCCCGCCTGACGCACCTCACCGAGGGGCACCCACACACCGTCAGGAACGGGTAGCCCCAGCTCCTCCGTGAACTCCCGGCGGGCGGCGGCCGCCGGTTCCTCCCCGGCGGTGTACTCCCCCTTGGGCACCGACCAGGCCGCCGCCTCCCGGCCCGCCCAGAACGGGCCACCCATATGACCGAGCAGGACCTCCGTATCCGGCCCGTCCTCCGTGTCCACGACCCGGAAGAGGAGGAGTCCCGCACTGCGCTTGTCCGTCGACATGTCGTCAAGTCTGCTGGCCGGCACCGGGCAACGCCACTCGAGCCCGCTACGGATGATCATGAAGGTCACCCGCCCGCCGTGAACTGTTCCCCCTGGTGTCCCCGTTGCCCTCTGGTGCGTCGCTCCGCGTCCGGCCATGCTGTCCGCCGACAGCGCTTACCGCCCGCGCAACGCGCGTAATCCCAGGAGGACTTGTGGGACTTTGCAGATCCGGCACCGCGGTGCGGTCGCTCGTGCTGCTCGTGACGTTGTCCGCGGCGGTGGCGGGGGCGATCACCCCCGCCAC